>RPQH01000006.1 GCA_003820375.1 Ignavibacteriota bacterium | reverse complement strand
TTGCTGGGGTTATCCAATGGAAGGCAGAAGCTGGCAGCTGGATGAGAGCAAGTATAAGTTCACCTCGAAAGAACGTGATATGGAAAGCAATTATGATTATTTTGTCTTTGGGGACTCAAGTGTAAGCTATTACACAAGTAAGATTAATGATAATATAAAAAACATTGAAGATTCCCTTCCCGGAAATCTAAATCTACCCGGTTGTTGTTAAACTTCTAATTTCATACTCAGAAAAATCCCATTTTCAACATAAACACAATGGTTACATTAATCTTATTATGATAGATTTTACAAAAACAACCTGTTAGTTCTTTTTTTTATTTATTTTCAGGTAATATAATGACAATGGTTTTTATGTAAAAATTTAGTTTTTTTCAGTTTAAAAATCTTTAAATGTGAAAAGAATTTAAACATTTTATACAGAATAATCTTAAATATTTAATTGTTTTTTTATGACTTTACCTTAAATTTCTCTTTGACAATTAATAGTCATTTTTTCTATATTTATATTAGCTATTATATATCAAACAGCCATATTACATCAAACCTAATTAACAATGATTAATTAATGTGTTTCCTGATTAATTAAGATGTAAAACCTTCAGTTGGATATACAATAAATATTGCTTTATTGAGATTTTATGAAATAATGTTTAATTTGAAATAGCCTTCTCTATTCCTGGATGCCAATAATAACCTTTGCCCCTCTTTAGTTTAGATATACCTTTTTTTTCAATTACAATTTTTTAATCGGCAGTACTAAATAGTAATAAACTATTTATTATATATAGTATGATTGAAGAAGCATTTCAGTTTATCAGAAAGGAAATAAATAATTACTTTAATCAGAAGATTAATTCTTCTATCGAAGAAAGAATTATTCTCGGTGATATTGCAAAGGTTGTCAATGATGGAGAATTAAATAACAAAATTATTCTTTCACTTGTAAATGTTGAAGAAGACAGAATTTCCCGGAACCCTGATAACTATGTAAAAATCGATGACAAGGTTATATATAAAAATCCCGGTGTGAATTTGAATTTATACTGTTTATTTACCGTTAACAGGGAAAAAGATTATGCCGGAGCATTAAAACATCTTTCTTTAATAATACAATTCTTCCAATATAAAAATGTTTTCACTCATGATAATTCCCCTGTACTTAATCCTGGAATTGAAAAATTAGTATTTGATCTGTATAACCTAAATTTTGAAAAATTAAATCATTTATGGAGTGCTTTGGGAGGTAAGTATTTACCTTCGGTATTATATAAATTGAAAATGATAACAATAGATGAAGGTGTAATTGATGCTGAAGCTGAACCAATAAAAGAAATTGACATAAGCGGGAAGGATTTTACACTCTAAATGAAATCTGTTTATAAAATTCTATTTTCAATTGATGTTTATCATGATTATTATAATTCGGTGAATGATATCAGCTTTATTGAAATTACGCCGGCTCCAGATACAATAGAAAAATTACGAAATTTTAAGGTAATATCAAAAACATTCCCCAATAAGCTATTAACTATAATTGAAGTAAATGATAATAAACCTTTTATTAAAATCCCCGAAGACACAAGCTTCAGATTTTATTTAAAAGCTTTGAAACCTGAATTTCAAAATGTTTCAGCACTTAAAACATTCGGCATAGGAAATTCTATTTATTATTTTACTAACCGGTCTAACAATAAATTAGATGACAAGTTATATCTAAGCAAGCCAGTACCCCTATATGATGCCAATTCAGAATACGAAACTGGTTCACTAGTTCAGAATAACACTTCGATTTTTGAAGCAATAAAAAGTTTGGATAATAATTCATCCCATGATATAAATAACCAGGATTTCTGGCGTGAGTTATCCAATAACAGATTTCTTACATATGATAAGTTAAATCACACAGATATTCACAAAGGAGAAATAAGAAGTGATAATGACAAAATATATGAAGCTGTAAGGTTCATTTCAAAAAACAGACAAATAGACATAACAGATAATAATTTCTGGAATAAATTGAATAAGCTGCAATATGTTACTAATGATGATTTAATTAATAAGGAGGCACTTGAAATAAAAGAGAGCGTTCCTGGAGTAATTGATTTGTTTTTTGATAACAATGTACCTCCGGAATTTTCTATTATTAATTCCGAAGGAAATGTTATGGAAACTAATTATCAAATTCGGTTTAAAAACCGTATCGCAACCTGGAAATATATATCTCAAAATAACAGCATAAATAATATTGAAGATGTGAAAAAGATTTTTACTTTCACAAGACCCTCAATAGACAGCAATGAATTTGTTTCCAATACACCAATCCCATTGATTGCGAGACCAGATTATAATTTCAAGATAACAGCAGGCAATATAACCACAGAAAATATCAAATGCCCGGCTGCAACTGTAATACCTGATAAAGAAAATAAAAGCTTTGTATCAGAAATATATTTAAATTATTAAAAATTTAAACAAAAACAAAAATGTCACAAATTAATGAAAGTGCAATTAAAACACCGGGTGTCTATGTAAATGAGATACCATCATTTCCACCGTCCGTAGCACAGGTGGCTACTGCAATACCGGTATTTATAGGATATACGGAAAAAGCAGCCAAGAATGGGAGGGATGTTACTAATCAAGCCGTACGCATCTCTTCCCTTGTCCAGTACGTGCAATATTTTGGAGAAGCATTTGATAATCTTGAAGCACAAGTTGTATTAAATAATGATAACAGTGTTTCCCAAATTAATATTACTCCTAAATATCAAATGTTTAATGCCATACAAATGTTTTTCAGTCACGGCGGGTCAAACTGTTATATAATTTCCGTAGGGAGTTATAAATCCGATGGGAGTGCGGATATTACGGATTTTATTAAAACAGGTTTTATAAGATGTTTTGAAGTTTTAAAGAAAGAGGATGAACCAACTTTAATAGTCATTCCAGATGCAGTAATGCTTGACGAAAATGATTATAACAGTGTAATAACAGCAGCTTTGAGGCAATGCGGTGAATTGCAAGACCGCTTTGCCATACTTGATATTTTAAATGGTGATAAGGAAAGAACATATGACGCTGATGATATTATAACAAAATTCAGAAGCGGTACAGGCGGATCAAATTTAAGTTACGGGGCTGCATATTATCCCTGGTTACGAAGCAATCTTCAATATTCTATCAATTATCAGAATATAAAATTACAAAAGCCTGGAGGTAACGAAGTTGAATTTAATAGTATTATCAGTGGCAACAATTATATTACACAATTAGATAAAATAATCGAAGATGAAAAAGCTATTGATGAATGGTATTCAGTTAATGTTGTTGCTGAAATGCCAAATACAATTTCCAAGGATGATTTGATATCCCGCGTTGAGAAAATTAGTACTCTATTAAAAGATTTTATTACACCAGAATTTACCATTCAAAATACTGATTCAGCCACAGATAACGGTTTGACAGTAAAGAAAATTCATTTTGAATACACAAAAGCCGGAACAGATTCAGAGTATACCGCTATTGAGAAACTTTTACGTGAATTATATTTAATAGATATTAGTTATCCCATACCAACTGATAATCCTATAGCTCTTGGCAAATGTAACCCTAATGATTTTTCAGATTACCAATTAACAGGAATTACCCCAAACACATCTATTTACGGAACTCCCACAAGCAATGAAGAAGCAGTTAAAAATATTATTGCAAGACTCAAATCATTATATGATTCAGTAATAATTTTCTTAAACAATTTCAGAAGTGAAATTAATAACCTGATGGATAGCATTGAATTACAGTTTGTATCATCCAGTAGTGTATATTCAAACATTAAAAGAGCTATAAAAAATGAAGGTATAGTTGTTCCTCCAAGCGGCGCAATAACGGGTATTTATGCATCAGTGGATGGAACAAGAGGTGTTTGGAAGGCACCTGCAAACATTAGCTTAAATAATGTAATTGAGCCAATGGTGAATATTGACGAATCAATGCAGGAAGATTTAAATGTAGATACAAATGCCGGCAAGTCTATTAATGCCATACGTACATTTACCGGTAAAGGCATATTTGTCTGGGGGGCACGTACTTTAGCAGGAAATGATGCAGAGTGGCGGTTTATAAATGTCCGGAGATTTTTCATCATGGTTGAAGAATCATGCAAAAAAGCTACTGCTCAATTTGTCTTTGAGCCCAATGATGCAAACACATGGATAAAGATAAGAGCTATGATTGAAAACTACCTTACAAACTTGTGGCGGCTCGGTGCACTTGCAGGTGCAAAACCCGAACATGCATTTTATGTAAAATGCGGATTGGGTCAAACCATGACTGCACAGGATATTCTTGAAGGTAAATTAATCGTTGAGATTGGAATGGCAGCAGTTCGTCCGGCTGAATTTATTATTCTCCGTTTCTCACACAAAATGCAGGAATCTTAATTATTAGCCGATTATTGATAAAAATATAATTATTAATTAATAAATAACAAAATATTATGCCTAATTATCCTCTTTCAAAATTCCACTTCCAGGTAGAGTGGGGCGGTTCAAGGATCGGTTTTACAGAAGTAACCGGTCTGGATATAACAACCGAAGTAATTGAATACCGCGATGGAGTAAGTCCGGAATATTCAAAAATTAAAATGCCTGGTCAAAGAAAATTTTCAAACATTACATTGAAACGCGGTACATTCCAATCTGATAATCAGTTTTATCAATGGTTCAATACTGTGAATCTAAATACAATTGAAAGAAGAGACATTATAATATCACTATTGAACGAAAACCATGAACCGGTAATTGTGTGGAAAATAAAAAATGCATGGCCGACAAAAATTACTCCAACTGATTTAAAAGCTGATGGTAACGAAGTGGCTATTGAAACCCTCGAGCTTGCTCATGAAGGTATAACAATTCAAAATGAATAATTATGGTTGATCTACTACAAAAATATCCATTAACGGGATTTCATTTTAGCGTTGTTTTTGAACTGTTTCCTCAATTGCCTCATGATTGCAGGTTTCAGGAAGTAAGCGGATTATCTGCAGATATTGTTATGGAAGCCGGTAAAGAAGGCGGTAACAATAGCTTTAACCGTCAATTACCGGTAAAGATCCAATACAGTGATATTACTTTAAAACGCGGTATGTTTGAAGTGCCTTCGGGAGTTATGGCATGGTGTATCAATGCAATACAGAATTTTAAATTTCAGCCGACAAATCTTATGATTTCATTGCTCAATGATGTTCATTTTCCCATCCAGAATTGGTATGTAGTGAATGCTATACCTAAAAAAGTTGAATTTTCAACTTTAAACGCTGAACAAAGCCAGCTTGCAATTGAAACGCTGGTTTTGACATATGAATATTTTAAGATAATTAATTCTTCGACTGTATTAGCAGAAGTAATGAATTCACTTTGAAATGAAAGCTATTAATTAATAAAATGCCAATCGAAATAAAAGAATTGCATATCAAGGCAATTGTATCAGATAACAAATCAAGTCCGGTTCCTGAGCCAGACTTTGAACGTGAGAAAGAAAAAATAAAAAAAGAAATAGTAAAGGACTGTGTGGAAAAAGTTCTGCAGGTCCTGGAAGAAAAAAGTGAACGTTAATGATACCACTCGGGAAATCTGAAAAAATGTTAATTCAGGCATACACCGATGCTGATTGTATAAAAGCAGTCGGAGAATATGAATTATCAGTAAATCCTGAATCTTTCAGTAATAAATATCAACTGGATTTAAAAGAAAATCCGGCAATTGGCAGCAGCGGTACTACACTGAAATACAACGGACAATTACCTAACGAATGGGGATTTGATATACTTATTGATGGAACCGGTATTATAAAAAACACAAAAGTATTAGGTGTTTCAATTCTTGGTGCAATTACTCCCCTGAATGTTGATGATGAAGTAAAAAAGCTCACAGATGTGGTACTGAATTACAATAGCGAAATTCACCGTAGTAATTTCCTTAAAATATGCTGGGGAAGTAATATTTTTAAAGGCAGTCTCATTTCGCTTGATTTGGATTACAAGTTGTTTGATAATACCGGTAAACCGCTACGCGTTATAGCAAAGCTTAAACTAAAAGAATGGATCAGCGATAAGCTGAGGATTGCTGAGGAGAAATCCTCATCTCCTGATATTACACACCAGCGGATGATAAAAGCTGGGGATAAATTCACATTAATGGTGTACGATATTTACAATGACTCAAAATATTATCTGGATGTAGCCCGGGCAAACAAGCTTGATAGTTTTAGAAAAGTTCCGGTAGGTACTGAAATAATCTTTCCACCTTTAAAATAGAATATTATGCCAATATCACGTACAATACCTGTTGCCAAAACCCCTGATGTTATTACATATAATATTTTAACGGGCGGAAATGAAATACCTAAAAGTATTGGGATTATCCAAATAGATATTCATAAAGAAATAAATAAAATTCCTTATGCAAAGATACGTATTTGCGATGGAGACCCTTCATCTGAAGATTTTCCTATAAGTAATGAAGATTATTTTATTCCGGGTAAGGAAGTTGAGATAAAACTTGGTTACCGCAGTGATAATATTTCATTGTTTAAAGGAATTATCACTTCTCATTCAAACAGAATTTCAAAAAGCAGAACAGAATTAATAGTTGAATGCAAGGATAAAGCGGTAAAGCTTACGATTGGCAGGAAAAGCAAGCACTATGAAAACATAACTGACAGTGATATTGCAGAAGATATTATCGGGCAATCTGGATTAACAAGTGATATCGAATCAACATCTACTTTACACACAGAACTGATACAGTACAATGCAACTGACTGGGATTTTATGCTTTCACGGATAGATTTCTCAGGAAGAATATGTTTAGTTTCGGATGGAAAAATCACGATCAAAAAACCGGATTTTACCGCAGCTTCTGTTTTAGATCTTTTATATGGAGCCACAATAATTGAATATCAGGCGGAAATTAATTCACGCTCACAATTGAATGAAGTATCTGCACTTTCATGGGATTACAGCAGCCAGACAGTGAATGAAGAAACCGCCAACGAACCGCAATTTAATGATGCGGGCAACATTCCAGGTTCCGATTTAGCAGATGTTATAGGACTTGACAACTACAAGCTAACACATTCGGGTAAATTATCTCCTGAAGAATTAAAAGAATGGGCAAATGCAAAGATGCAAAAAAGCCGCCTGGCAAAAATAAGAGGATATGTTAAGTTCCAGGGATTTCACGGAGTATTACCTGGAGATATAATTTCGCTTAATGGTGTCGGTGAAAGATTTAATGGTCCTGTTTTTGCTAATAGTATTCACCATGAGTTAAGTGATGGTGATTGGATAACAGAAGTGAAATTTGGGTTATCTGAAGAATGGTTTACTGAAATAATTAATCCATATCACCCTTCAGCACAAAAAGGCATAAACCCATCGGTACAAGGTTTGCAAATTGGAAAGGTAACCGACCTGGAAGACCCTGAAGGAGAGTTCAGGGTAAAAGTAAAATTGCCTGTCGTTAGCAATGATGAAGAAGGAATATGGATGCGGATAGCAACACTTGATGCAGGAAAAGACAGGGGTACTTTTTTCCGCCCGGAAATAGATGATGAAGTAATTGTAGGATTCATATTTAACGACCCAAGCCATCCGGTTATTCTTGGAATGCTGCACAGCAGTTCATTGACTGCTCCACTTTCAGCTTCCAATACAAATCCCGAAAAGGGTTATGTAAGCCGGGAACAGATAAAAATGATTTTTAATGATGAAGAAAAATCCTATAAACTTGAAACTCCCGGTGGGAAAATATTTACACTCGATGATAATGGAAGCATAATAAAAATCGAAGATGAAAGTGGTAATAGTATTAAGATGGAATCCAGCGGGGTGACTATTGAAAGTGCATCAAGTTTAAAAATAAAAGCAGGGTCAGATATAACAATTGAAGGTGTAAATATTACACTGAAACCTTCTTCACAGTTTTCTTTATCAGCAAGCGGTTCTGAATTAAAAGCAGGTCCCGGCAGTGCTGAATTTAAAAGTGCATCTATAAAAATAGATGGAAGCGGAATCACTGAAATTAAGGGTGGAATAGTAAAAATTAATTAAGAAGAAAATACCGGTATGCAGAAGAATAGATATTCATATAAAAAATAAATAATAAATCTAAACAATGCCTTTAGCTGCAAGAATATCAGATAGTCATGTTTGCCCGATGGTAAATGGATACGTTCCACATGTAGGAGGAGTAATTTTACCTCCGGGCTCAGTAACAGTATTAATCGGGAATTTGCCGGCAGCTACTGCAGGTGATACATGCGTTTGTACCGGTCCTACCGATACAATAGCTGCCGGTTCATCAACGGTTTTGATAAATAATAAGCCGGCAGCCCGAATGGGAGACTCCACGGCGCATGGTGGAAGCATTGTATCCGGATGTCCAACTGTAATTATCGGAGGTTAAACAAACATAATTACAATTAATCTAAAACTATTTAAGAAGCGGCTAAAAACTGACAAATAATATTAAATGGAATAATTTTTTGAAGACAATATTATACAATAAAACATTATGATAAACGGTCATAAATCCTTTCTTGGCACAGGGTGGAGCTTTCCTCCTGAATTCAACAAAGATACTAAAAATGTAAAAATGCTGAGCGATGAGGAGGATATTGAAAGCAGTTTGCATATTTTACTTACTACAAGACCAGGAGAAAGAGTAATGTGCCCTGATTATGGCTGTAATCTGGATGAACTTGTTTTTGAATCTCTTTCTACGACATTCAAAACTTATATAAAAGACCTTGTAAAAACCACAATTAATTTATATGAACCACGTATTAAATTGAATGGAGTAGAGTTGGATGAAAGCAATGAACTGCAAGGGATTGTGCTCATAAGTATTGACTACACAATACAAAGTAAAAATACACGTTACAATTATGTATTTCCTTTTTACAAAAATGAAGGCAGTGATATTATAAAATGAGTAAAAGTTGTAAAGATAAAAAACCTCTTCAGCGTTCGGGATTGAACCAGACAAATAGAGTAATAGCAGCTCTTCTGCCCGGTTATGTTCATGTTGATGAGCGAAATGAAGCTGACCTGATATTATTTGCGAAAAAATATGCTTCTTACCTGAATTATTATGACAAGTATAATAATCTTTCCGGCGACTGGGAAGATTTGATGAAAATGGATGTTAGTGTAGCTCTGGCTACATTGTCAAAAATAGAAGTTCGTACAATTTACGATTACCAAAAGCTTCTTTACAAGAAGATTAAGAGTACATCCACTTCTGAAGAAGAATCAAAGAAACAATTTAAATTCCTGTTTGATTTAATATTTTCAATGGTGAACCTGATTGATGAACAGTACCGGTTTATTCCGGATGAATTTTCATATAAAGAACTGTTGAATGTCACTATTCAGAATAAACTCTCAGAGAGTATAATGACGATAAAGACCAGGTTTTATGATTATATAAAAACGACGCTAAATCTTATTGATGAATCGATTACAGTTATTGATGAAGATAATGCACCGATACCTGTTAATTCGTTTCACTCTTCAGATTTTGAATCTCTGCCGGAAATGTGGAAGTCAAACCAACCCCTGGAATTCTCATTCACTGTTCCGGAATTTCCTGTTTTAAAGGAAAAAATTATTTATATTATAAATCATAATCTCTTTAACTCACAGGTAGAAAATTTATTTTATGGTATTTCATTTTTTGTTACAAAAGCTGAAGAGTTATTTATCCAAACCCTGAAAGATTTTCCAAAACATACACCGCATTATACATTATTTCTTACATTTATAAAGCTCTTTCGTTATTCTCAGGATCATTTAAATACGTACTCAAAAAGGCATCTTGATTTTTATTATAAAGATGTTCTCCGGCTTCAAAATCAAAAACCAGAACCTGATTTTGCACACCTGATATTTGAATTGCAGAAACAAAAGAATCAACATCTTTTGAAAAAAAATACATTATTCAAAGGCGGAAAGGATATAACAGGAAAAGAAATATTCTATTCTCTTACTGAAGATATTGTCATTAACAAAGCTAAAGTCAGCAAAATACATTCACTGCAGATAAAGCATGATACAAAAGATATTTTGATAGCATCACAAATTGCAGATTCAGATGACGGGCAGGGAGCTAAAATTATGTCAGCAGATAATAGCTGGTACACATTTGGAGATACACGTGAAGCAGGTAATGCAGAAGCAGGTTTTGGAATTGCATCCAATATTTTATATTTAAATGAAGGTGAACGTATAATAACGGTATCAATTAAGTTCGAAAATGAAATTAATCAATTATTGAATGGTGTCAAACTGGACTGCTTTAAAGTAAAATTAACCGGAAAAAAAGACTGGCACAAAGTAAATGGATTGAATGTGAAGATACAGTCAGCAAAGACACTTGAATTCAAATTTATTTTAAATCCGGGCGATCCTCCGGTAGTTCCGTATTCAGAAAAAATTCATAAGGAAAAACTGAACGTTTCATTACCTTTTGCAAAATTTATATTAAACCAGGATGACAAAAATGCAATACCATATACCTTAATTTGTAATCAAAAAATATCATCAGTAGAAATTTCGGTACAGGTGAATGGTATAAAGGATTTGATGCTGAGCAATAATTCCGGTCCGATTGATGCTTCAAAACCTTTCAAGCCATTTGGAGATTTACCAGATGCAGATGCCCGTTTTAATATTGGAAGCAGAGAAGCTTTCCAGAAAACTTTAAACTGGATAGAATTTAATTTTGCCTGGAAAAACTACAAATCTCCGGCTCTATCAACAAATGTATATTATCTGAGAGAACAAAAATGGAAGAATGATTTTAGGCTTTCATCACCTAAAACTATTTTTCCTGTGTCATTCATTCCTTCAAAAATTAATTTTGAGAAAAACGAAGCTCTTCAGTCTACATCACTGGATGGATTTATACAACTGCAGTTAGCTGATAATAATTATTCATTAACAACGCATCTTCAAAATGTTGTTAACGAAATTAACCGTACTACAATTAGTTTAAATGACCAAAATGTTTACAAGGTAAACTTATCGTCTATACCGACAGCAAAAGAAATTATTCTTAATGACTTTTCAATAAATTATGCTGCAACTGCAAATATCTCATTGAATAAAGCAGATAACGAGAACAATCATATTTATCATTTTACCCCATTTGGCTATTATCAGTTAGTACCTGATATCCAGGGAACAGAATCAACTGAAAAATTCACACTGCTGCCGGACATTATTAATAGTGGTGAATTGTTTATAGGACTTGAAAATGCAGCAAGTAACACAGTTGTCAATATTTTATTTCAGGTATCTGAAGGCAGTTCAAATCCATTAAAAATTATGGAAAATGTTGAATGGTATTATCTTTCCGGACATCATTTCTGGAAGCCATTTGAAAAACAATTCATAATAGACAGGACTCAAAACTTTACTCAATCCGGTGTGGTTACAATATCACTTCCGTATGATATAAGCAATCAAACCACAGCATTTGAAAATAACCTTCATTGGATAAAAGCAGCCGTAAAGAAAAGTACAGATGCAGTATGTAAAATGATATTAATAACAGCACAGGCAGCTAAAGTTGAATTAGCACAAGATGAATCTAAACACGTTGAATTCAGGCAAGTACTCCCTTCAAAAGCCATTTCTAAATTACTAATAAGTGATTCTGCAATAAAAAATATTACCCAGCCCTTTGATTCTTATGGTGGAAGAACAAAAGAGAGCGACGAACATTTCTACATCAGGACCAGTGAACGGCTGCGACATAAACAGAGGGCAATTTCTATCTGGGATTATGAACATATTATACTTGAAAAATATCCAGATATATACAAAGTTAAATGTCTTAATCATTCCGGTTTTTATTTAAAGCAGGAAGAAGAAATATTTTGTGAAAATCTTCCGGGACATGTGACGATCATTCCTATTCCTGATTTAAGAAACAAAACTAAGGTTGATCCTTTACGACCTTGTACACCAATAGGTATGCTGATTAAAATAGAAAAATATTTGCAATCAATTACTTCTCCATTTATAAAGCTTCATGTCAGAAATCCTCAATTTGAAGAGATCCAGTTTGATTTTAAAGTGAAATTTTATGATAACCTGGATGAATCTTATTACCTGCAATTACTTAATATTGAAATAGAAAAATTTCTTTGTCCCTGGGCATATGATGAAGGTAATGAAATTTCATTTAATGGGAAAATTGTCAAAAGTTCAATTTTAAATTTTGTTGAAGAAAGGCCTTATGTTAATTACATTGCATGTTTTAAAATGCATCATATTATAAACCGCAATGGGGTAAATCATCTGGAGGAAAAGCGGGATATTGAGGAAGCAATTGCTTCCAGCTCCCGTTCAGTACTAATTTCTTATTTTAACGAAGAAACAAAAACCAAACATATAATTGAGCCACTTACTAATTGCTAATGGATGAAAAATTAATAATAGAAAAGAATAGTACTCTTCCTCCTTCGCAGGATTATTATTTTTTGCGTAAGGAAGGAATTAATTATATAGAGAATCTGGGTTCGGAGTTCTGGACCGACTTCAATTCTCATGACCCAGGTATCACCATTCTAGAAGTATTATGTTATGCAATAAGCGAACTTGGTTACAGGTGTGGTTTTGATATCAATGATCTACTAACCAAAGAAGATGGAAATATTGTTGATAATCAAACTTTTTTCACTGCGAAAAGAATTCTGACAAATAATCCCCTGACAATAAATGATTACAGGAAATTATTGATAGATCTGGATGGAATACATAATGCATGGCTGATAGCAGATAAAGTCTGGTATGACGATAATAAAAATCCCTTGCCGGTTAACGAAGTACATATTTATGCTGATTGCAAAAAAGATAAATTAACCTATAACAATACAGGTTTGCCGCTATATATTTCCGGTTTATACAAAGTACTGATTGACCTTGAATATACAGATGGGTTTGGAGATCTTAATAACGGTGAAATAATTATTGAAAATCCTGCTAACGGAAATATTTCCCAGGGAGAATTTTTGTTTTCAATTGAACTTCCTTCATGGAAGGATGCAGATTTTAGCTTTGCCGAAAATGCTAAAGACAAGGTAAATATATTATCGGTAATTATAGAGGAAAGTGAAAATCATTGGAAATGTAAATCTTTAAAGCTCACTAACAATTCTGTTAAAGAGTTTAATATTACAATGCCCTTAAAACCGGAAGAAAAAAATGTAACAGTTGATGATGTGCAAAAAATGTTCAATGATAAACAGTTTGTTGCTGGTATTTTTGAAAAGTATTTTAATAAGATCAGGAAAGCAAGACAAATTATTCAAAGTGCTATCAAGATCCTTCATGAACACCGTAACTTATGTGAAGATTTTACCTCAGTAACTACAATTGAAGATGAGAAAATCGCCTTCTGTTTTGATGTTGATGCTAAGCCGGATACCGATATTGATAAAATTCAAGCGGAAATATTTTTTATTGTTGAAAATTATCTAAACCCAAACGTAGGTTTTTATTCACTTAAAGAACTAATTGAGAAAAAAGTACCAGTTGATGGAATTTTTAACGGAGTTGTTTTGAAACATGGTTTTATCGAAAACACTCAGCTAGAAGAAACACAACTGCGTTCAAAAATTATTACATCGGATATTATTAATTTATTGATGGATATCGAAGGAGTTGTTGCCATAAGGAATTTTACAATGACTAAATATGGCAAAGATGGAATGCCCATGAAAAATTATACAGGTAAAAAGTGGTGCATGAATATTTCTCCTATGTGCAAACCGGTCCTTAGTAAAGACAGGTCAAAGATACTTTTATTCAAAAACCAGTTTCCTTTTATTGCACGTTATGATGAAGTAAAGGATACCATATTGCTCCTTCATGCACAACGTTCACGTGCTAAGTTATCAGGATTACAGGATGATATTCCGGTTCCAATCGGTAAAAAAAGAGATACAGAAAGCTACTATCCTGTTCAATACGATTTACCTCCTACTTACGGTACCGGGGAATATGGGTTAACTACTCCCGTAACTGCTCAAAGAATTGCCAGTCAAAGACAGTTAAAAGCGTACTTGATGTTTTTTGAACAATTACTTGCTGACTTTTTTTCACAATTAACTCACTCTCATAGGTTATTTTCAGTCGAAGAAATCAAAAATACTTATTATGCACAATTTCTCAGTGGAATAAAAGAAGTTAAGCATATTTATAAAACTGTAAATGGAAATGCTTTGCTAGAGCAAATAATAAACAATCCGGATTCCGTTCATGAGCCAAAAAACAAATGGCAAATTTTATACGAATCAAAGGATCTTTTTGAAGAAAGACGCAGCCGTTTCCTTGATCACTTGTTAGCGCGTTTTTCCGAATCATTCAGTGATTATGCATTGATGATGTATAGAATTAATTATAAAGAGAAAACAGAAGAAAATATTGACCCTGCTGAATTACTAGCAGCGAAGATACGTACATTGAAAATATATGACCAGGTTAGCAGTTCCCGGAGCAAGAGCTTTAATTACCTTCCGCAAAATAATGACTTTACAATAGATAGATCCGGGATATGGGACACAGATAATGTTTCCGGACTTGAAAGGCGAATCAGTTTGCTGACAGGTATTAATGATTACACAAGGAGATTTTTGTATTGTATTAAGAATATTGAAATATATTGTAACGAAGAAAGCGTAGATGAAAATGAAAAGGAAGTTTTAAAATGTTACTACTCTTTTTCAATCACATCATTGGATGGAATAAAAATGCTTTCCGGAAAATATGAAAATAAAGAAAATGCCAGGAAAGAAGCACTGGACGCTGTTATTCTTGGAAAAAATTCTGACAATTACACATGGGATAATAACAATAAAAATTTTAAACTCGCAAACATATTAACCAGCGAAAAAACTTACACGAATGAAGAAGACGCCAATAATGATATCAAAAAATTTACAGAAGAATTTAAAAGAGAATGTAATGATCCAGTTGGACTTCATTTAATTGAACATATATTATTACGCCCCCGTAAACCAGCATTCGATTTAATGGAAGTTTGTCTTCATAATTGTGAATGTATATGTGATGCAGATCCCTATTCATACCGCATATCCGTGATAATGCCATATTGGCCCGGGCACTTTGACAGCATGGCATTCAGAGAATATTTTGAAAATAAGATACGGGAAGAAGCTCCAGCACATGTAATGTTAAAAATATGCTGGCTAAGTAATGAAATGCTTCGGGAGTTTGAAGTACGATATAAAAACTGGCTTGAATCAATAGCTGATTATTATTCTGATACAGCAGACCTGGATAAAGAAGGTAAATTCAGAGACGCTAATAATGCTATATTGGAAATACTTAAAAATCTCCATAGTGAATACATTTTAGCGACCTTACATAATTGTGATGAAAACAAAGAAAGTAGTAATCCCTTATTGCTTGGTAAAACAATTTTAGGAACATTTAATAAACTATAAAAATGGATATTATCAATACATTTCCTGTTTTTGAACCTAACCAGGTATTAAGTGACCGTCACTTAAATACACTAATAAATTATTTGGAACAACAGGACCGTCTGACGAAAAATAAAATCATAGGAATGGGAATTGTCTGCGGTCTGGAAATTACAGCAGGTAATGATGTAATAAAGATTTCAAAAGGATGCGGGATAACCTCTCAAGGATTTATTATGACATTCTGCAATACAGAATTCCGGCATTATATGCCCTATAATTCCCGCAGCTTTCCGGAACACCTAAATCTTATTTGCACATGCCGGGATAATGATAATACCGCTGTTCCTTTTTATAAAGAAAAAGTCAATGATAGTTATAATGATATATATAAAGGAAAGATATTTCAACTGATTACATCTGAGGAATTTGATAATCTAAACACTGATGAAAAAAAATCTGCTTCAATAATTTCAGAACTGAATCTTGATAAATACGCGGTAGTCCTTTTCCTTGAAACAGAAGAAGTAAATTTAAAAAATTGCGATAATAATGATTGTAATGATAAGGGAAGCAGAATGGATTTTGATGTAAAAGCATTATTAGTAAAGAAAACAATTTTAAACAGTTTAAAAAAACAGTATGAGAAACCTCTTCCCGATATTAAATCCTCCGTTAGTCCCTCACTGCATCATATCGAATTGCAGAGATATAACGTGCCTGACCAGGATCTTAAATCTGCTGATGATGTCTTGCAGGCGTTCGCCGGGCTGGTAGATGATGCAAAACTTAAAGGCATTGCTGAAGTTTTGAACTATTGTTATGTAAATTATTATTATCTGTTAAAAGATGAACCTAATAATCCATTCAGTCAGGTTTTCGAACAATTTAAAAGTTTAAGAGATAAAATTATCAGTTCACAACCTGTTTTAATTCAATATTTCTATGATTTTATTGACGATATATTAAATGCATATTATGAATTCAAGAATAAGGTTTTTCACGTCACTTCCTGGTGCTGCTCAGATGAAATGAGATTTCCATTACACCTGATGCTTGGTGAGGCATCTGTAAACACCAATCCTTTTATAAAGAGCAAATACCGTGAATATTTTATTTATACCCCCTTATATAATAATCAAGAAGAAAAGCTTGAGGAAGTACGACTGCTTTTTACCAGAATACGCTTGCTTATACAGGAAGTTTCATTTGATTCTATTGCAGATTTCGAGAAGAAATTTGTTAAAATTACACCAAGCCGGAACGGCTACACTTATTTATCCGATCGCTGTATCCCTTATTATTACAACACTGTTGACCCGGGCAATGAACTATACCGATATTGGAATTATGATAAAATTAAACGCGGCAATGAGAGGTTTAATTTGAGTTATTATTCTTCAATTTATTGCACAGCTCCTAATATAGTAAGTCCTCTGCTCTATGATTTAGAGCGATTTAATTTTTTCAGAATCGAAGGGCATATCGGCAAATATATTTCAACGGCATTAAATGTAGTAAAATCACTACAGTTGCAGTTTAATTTGCCATTTGAAACTGCTGCTTTAAGTGCCGATTATATTGGTGCGTTAGTTAAAGGAGAAGAACCGAAATGTGTGATCGAAGATTTAGAAAGTGATTACCGTACTCTGATTACAGAATTTATCTGCAAAATCCATGATGCCTACAGTTTTGTTGCAAATATAAAATATGAGCCACAAATAAGTTATGTATTTAATCCTCCTGTATTAAATTCTGATACTTCAACTGCCAAGTCTGAAAGTGACCCTTCTGCGGCAAAAGAAAATATAGATATATTTATTTTTCATTCAATGAATAATGCTCTGAATTTTAAAGTGAATAAACCATATATTTCTTCAATGGTTAATGAATACCAGGCATTAAAAAATTACCAAAAAGGAAATACATTTGAAAGATTATTCAGACAAACTCAGGAAACTACTATTGGGAAATATTATTCCGAGAATTTGAAAGAAGTTTTTGAAAATCCGGTTAATCTTAGCAATATTAGCAATGACCGGTTAAAATTATATCATTACTTTTTTGATTTTATAGACAATGTTGAAGATTTAATAAAAGAATTAACTGAACACGAACTCGCAGAAATTAATATCACATTAATAAAATCCATGTATGCGAAGTTAAGTGAAACTATTAATTTTAACCATCGTCTGATAAATGACTTTTATATACCTTTAATTATGAGCAAAACTTCTGTTCAACCTCTAAATGAGGAAGAACAAGGATTGTTAAATATATTTGTCAAGAACATACAATTATTGAACCAGTCATGCTTTATAGAAAGACTGGAATCGTTAAAAAACGAATACATAAGGAGAACCGCACAATACCGTCTTGCAAAAAACTTTATAAACTATTTCAGGAAGCATCCCGGACTGGAACATAAAGCAGGTGTACCTAAAGGTGGAACATTTATTCTTGTTTATCATGAAGAAAGAAGAAACAGGTTAATTGACCCCGGGACTTTGTATATAAATAAAGAACTCGGTAATTTACTACTAACAAATTTCCACGCACTTCTTAAGCCCGAGGTTAAGCCGGATGAGATGGAATTTAATACCCGGTTAACTCAAATTGCAACTCTATATAAAGATCCTGACATTTATTTAAAGCTTAAGGATGCTATGAATAATATGATGGATGATTGTAAAGAATTGCCGGAAGAAAAGAAGAAAAAAATAATTGATATTATAGAAAAGCCACCCCGGGAATCGCGTTTTGAATTAACTGATGGAATGGTGATTGCTGATTTTTATATTCCTTATGTTTGCTGCAGTGATTGCCAGCCGGTTGCTTATATATTGCAGGAAACACATAAAGAGGAAGCCATCAAACCAACACTTGAAATCGATAAAGAAACCATATGCAGTGATTCGAAAATTGGAATTAAATTGCAAACAGATCCAAAGGAAGGAGGTTCTTTTTTAGTTGATGATAATTCTGCTAAAGACGAAAACATCAGATATGAGAATGAAAACTTTTATTTTATTCCGGGAAATCTAATACCGGGTACGCATAAAATAGCATTTAAGAATAATTCGGGAATTTCTGATACAAAAACTATAACAATAGTTCCTAAACCAAAAGCAAATTTTGCTTATAAAGTTGAAAAAACAGATAATGAAAAAGTCGAGATATCGCTTATAAATAATTCGACAGATACTATTGAAAGTGCATCTTATGAATGGTATTTCAAAAATAAAATTTTCTCCCGCTCTATTGCACCTGAAAATTTTAAATTTAAAGCAAACGAAACAGGTAATGTAATTCAATTAGTAGTTAAAAATAGAGAATGTGAAGATAAATATGAAGAAGAAATAAAATTTAAATTACCGGTCGAAAAATTAACAATTATGAAGTGTATTAATCAAGAAATATTTGTATTAGAACCGGATAATTTAAAACCTGTTAATATTCTAAAATCAGAAGCAGAAATAATTGATACAATAAAAGTAAAAATTGATTTAGTTAAGACATATAAGAAGGAACAATATTCGTACTTAATTAACTATACACTTCCTTCGGTAAAAGAAAAAGAAGTTACATTGATTATTTTGTCTCCTAATGCTGATTTCAATATTGAAATAAAAGAAATAACTGATATAAGAAATACAACAACACGTGAAGGTAGTTGGCAAAACTCCTATTTGATGTTATCAGCCAAAAATAAATATGCAACAGGATTTAATTGGAATATAATTCAGGGAAAAATAAAACTTACTTTTTATACAAAAGATATTGAAGTAGATTTTGTGAAGAACAAACTTACTCCTCCATCAGGTAAAATGCCGATAAATGTTGAACTGGAAATTATAAATGATATCGATGAGAAATGTAATTCTGCTGTAAAATATACTATTTCTGATAAGATTTACAAAAATAAAAAAAATACCGGAATGACTTTCGATAATCATTTTATAGCATGACGGTTCAGGTTCATAAAATTGGTAAAGAAATTTTAGAAGTAGAAATGCAAAATTCTATAGATGCTTTTTCATTTCAAAATGAATTGGCAGATTTATGCAAACAAGTTTTAATTCCGGCAATAGAAAATTTATTTAATAGGAAAAACTTCGGCGAAAATATTATTCAAATAGAAAAATTGGAAATTGACGCAGGAGTAATTAATTATTCTAACTGGAAGAATGGATTAGTTGATAAGGTCATTTATGAATTTGAACGCTATCTTGATAAAATTTCCTGCACGTCGAATATGCTTAATCCTATAGCTAATATTAAATTCGTTGCGCAGAAGTTAAATGATGAACATACTATCTTACATTTTCTCAAAACAGGAGATTTGCCATGGAGTAGATCTAATATAGATATTACTGAATTACAGAAATTGATTATTAAGGTAATTGAAAAACATGATGAAGGTTTTTTTAACAAACTTTTCACACTATTTAAATCTGAGCAAAAAGTTCGTGATAGATTTATTTTCCAATTTGGAGACAATATAGTTGAGGAGTTTATTTTGAGACTTTTTGATAATAAAATTGAGATAAAAACTTTATCCGATTGGAAAAAAATATTAAGATATTTGAAATATAGTGATACAAAAATAACCGGGTTAATTTTTAAGACTGCTATAGAAATTTTCGAGCTGTTGAGTGATAAGCTGGAAAATAAAGAGGATGTTCAAACAGAAATTAAACAGGCGTTTGGTCAGAACATTATCTCCAACCTTTCTTTGCAGGAAATAGAGCAGATTATTTTATACACTGAAAATAATTCAAATAAACTCAGTAAAGAAACAGCAGATGTTATCAAAAAAAGCTCTAAATACATTCAGGAACACAGAATTACAACCGGGAAAAAAGATTTGACAACAGCTGATTTTGGAAAAAACAAAGCCCATGAAAAGCAGAGTAAGACATCGAGCGATGAGCATAGCTGGTATATCTCAAATAGTGGTTTAGTAATATTACATTCTTTCTTACCACTCTTTTTCGAAAATTGTGGATATACTGAAAAAAACGAATGGCAAAATATTGAATTACAGCAAAGAGCAATTGCACTTACGCAATACTTAATTACAGGAGTGGAGGAGTATCCGGAGTTCGATCTGTTACTGAATAAGATAATCTGCGGATATGAAGTTGACAACTCGTTACCTGCAGTAATTAAATTAAGTGATTTTGAAAAAAACGAAACAAATGACTTACTTCTATCAGTAATAGGGCATTGGAAAGCATTAAAAAATACAACAGCTAGCGGATTGAGAGATTCGTTCCTCAAAAGAAATGGAAAATTATCATTTTTAGATGATCACTGGCTGCTTCAGGTTGAAAAAAAAGGATGGGATATATTGATTGATAAAATGCCTTGGGGATTTTCTTATATAAAATTACCTTGGATGAAAAAACATATAATTGTTGAATGGTAAGTCTAGAAATACATTTTGCATAATCTATTTTTTGATATTATTTTGTTTTTAGAAATTTTATTTTTTAATATACTAATATTCCCCTAGGTCACAAAAATTAAGAAATTTAACAAGAAAGGAAGACGTTTAATAATGAGAACTAAAATACAGATAAAAAAATATATGTTAAGACCGGTTGCTCACTGTTCCACCGGCTGCTGACGACATTTAAAAATATACATGATTTATAATGAATGAAATAATTCTGATTTCATTTGTTAATGCTGCAATATCCTTTACAATAGCTGAATCACAGTTATTTAAAACTTTACGGGAATGGTTTATAAGTAAAAATACTTTTATCGGTTCGCTACTAAACTGCGGTTATTGTCTGGGATTCTGGGTGGCTTTTGCATTAACTGCAATATACCGGTTGAAATTATTCGAATTCTGGTGGCTGCTTGATTATTTTTTAACAGCCCTGGTTATTGCCTGGTTTAGTGCTTTCCAATGGATAATTATGTGCTGGCTGATGGCAAAAGCCGGGAAATAAAATAAAAATATTTGTTGTAATCACCTGAAATTTATAAAATAAAGGTAGACAATAGAAAAATGGAAACTGTAACTAAACACATAGATCCTGAAAAATCAAGCAAGAATAATTCAATATTATTCTCTCGCACAAAAGAGAATAGTAATCCATATTTTTTTCAGCCGAAGCTACAGGTAAATCAACCTAATGACATTTATGAGCAGGAAGCAGACTTAATGGCTGATAAAGTGATGAGGATGACAGATAAAGATGTTAATAATCAAAATACTTTCTTTAAACCTTCCGGTAATTCAATACAAAGGAAATGCAATTTATGTAAGGAAGAAAAAGAAAAGCTGCAAAGGAAAGAATCAGGCAGCAGTGAATCAACAACAGCTCCGCAAATAGTGCATGACGTATTGAGTTCATCATCAGGTAAATCACTTGATTCGTCTACACGCAGTTTTTTTGAGCCAAGATTTGGATATAATTTCTCTAATGTAAAAGTACATACAGGTTCTGAAGCTGCAAAGTCTGCACAATCAATTAATGCACTAGCTTATACATCTGGAAATAACATAGTGTTTGGGGATAGGCAGTATGCACCAGAAACAAATACTGGGAAGAAATTGATTGCTCATGAATTGACACATGTTTTACAGCAGAATAAAGTAGTTGTTAATGCCATTTTTAGATCTTGTGGGGACGAAGCAGTAAATTGGTATAATCCTTTTATTCGTATAGCCTCGTATGACTCAACGTGCTTAATTCAATATGCAAATGTTGATTTAAGTTCAGTAAAAAATTTTAATACTGATTGGAAAAGAGATGCTATTGGTACAGGTTTAGTTTCAGCACTTGCTGGAGTTGCAACAACGGTATTAGGGAAGAGGTTGGGATTATCACAATTAGCTTCTTTGATTTTTGGAGCATCTTCAGGATTTGCAAGAGGTTATGTAGGAATCACTATGAAAGAAAGGATAAGGGGAAAAACCGTTAATGTTCATAATTGGTACGGAAAATATAAATATAATGCTTTACATAATGAGCTATTAGCAGTTTCTTTTCAAGGAAAGGGACCAAACGTATTAACAATAGTAGCACCCTGGTATTATGATCAGGCATTTTTTGATGCTAACAATAATTTAATTGCGAATTATATTTATACAAATGAAATGGATATACCGGGAGTAAACTTAGATAATATTACAATACTTCCTGAAATTTCATTCGGAGTGATATAATTTTTTATGTGATTTAATATACTTATTCATCACAATAATAATTGACAATCTAAAATAAGAAATTTTAGTAAGGTTTTAAAACTTATGCAAGTTGCAACTAAAATATTAGTACCAGTTGATCCAAAAAAATGTTGTTTAAAATGCTCTAAAAATAACAGGAGTATAGATAATACTTCGTTTTTTCAGCCCAAGCTAAAAGTAAGTCAACCTAATGACATTTATGAGCAGGAAGCAGATGCAATGGCTGATAAAGTAATGAGAATGACAGATAAAGATGTTAATAGAAATACTTTCTTTAAACCTGCAAATAGTTCTATTCAGAGAAAATGTAATCTGTGTAAAGAGGAAAAAGAAAAACTGCAGAGAAAAGAAGCTGGAAGCATTGAAGCATCAACAGCTCCGCAAATTGTACATGATGTATTAAATTCATCATCAGGTAAATCACTTGACTCATCCACACGCAGTTTTTTTGAGCCAAGATTTGGATATGATTTTTCTAATGTGAGGGTACATACAGGTTCAGAAGCAGAGAAATCTGCACAAAGTATTAATGCACTGGCATATACTTCAGGTAATAATATAGTGTTTGGTGAGAAGCAGTATGCACCTGAGACTAATACCGGGAAAAAGCTGATAGGACACGAGTTGACACATGTTGTGCAGCAAACTAATAAACCTTTAGAGTATCTACAACGCCAACTTATTACACCATTAGGACAGGGCGGAGGATATGGTGGATTGCTTAATCGCGATTACCGGCGTTCCTTATCAAATCCCACAGTTCCTACCCAACCATTACATACTAAATTATATTCATTCAATGTTACATATAATGAATGTGAAAAGAATCCATATGTAAAAGACAATGTAATTTCTGCTGTAAAACTCGCATTTAATAAGGTGTTTTATAGTAATTGCATTAGAAGCGATTCTTTAAAGGACGAAGTATTGAATGAATTTGATGGATTAAACATTGATTGTGAGCAATCAGGAGATGATTGTGGTATGGCTTCTAGATATTTGACACAAACTGTAAATATTTATCCTAATGCTCTGAATAATAATTTATGTGGTCCTCTTGCATCAACAATTTTACATGAGATAGTTCATTTGACAGAATGGCGTTTATTTGGGCATGGTAATTTAGCAGATGCTTGTGAAAAGTCATGCTTTGGTTATGGATCAGGTGATGCTTCAAAGTGCAAATAAAACAACAAAAAAGTTAAACATGTATGACCGCTTAAATATTTGAACACAATTTTTGAGCATATAGGTTCTTTTAAAACTCAAAAAAATTATGGGCAGTTATTCTCAAAAGCCAAAAAGAATAATGGCAGTTCATTATTTTTCCAGCCAAAGCTGACAATAAATCAGCCAAATGATATTTATGAACAGGAAGCAGAAGAAAAGGCAGATTCCGAAAATATTCCGCAAAATCCTTGCGAAAAAGTCACGGGACCACTGACTTGTTTTGAAAACAGCACTTTAAATGGATCTTCTACATATAAAGTAGTTGTTTCATGCTTGAACGAAGGTTCAAAGATTTGTTTTGATAATTTTTATGGTATCCGTCAAAAGGTATATGGAAGTGTAACCAATGATACTATCACCATTGATTTATGTAAAGTAAGCAATTTCACAATCGAAGGTAGTGGAGTAATTACCAAGGAAAAATATAAGGATCGTGGTGCAATTTTCACAAAGCATAAAGTTGAGTTAAAATATACAGTAAACGACGGTGCAGATATAGATACTTGCACAGCTAAACTTTTAAATCCAAAACCATTGATCCTATTTTCAAAATAGTTAATGCAAGAATTATTATTTTTTATTACTTACATAAATTATGAAAGAACGGTCACTAATCAAAGAAAAGTGAAAAATCAAGATTTCAAAAAAATTACATTCTATATAAACCTAAAATTATTAAGGCTAAATAATTTATATGCAAACAATATACATGAATAAAAACATACCACAATTATTAGAACTCTTTAAAAGCATTATTAAGAACAGGCTTGCAGATTACTTTCAATTAGCACAAAATGAAAATCATTCTGAGCATTACATTTTTAACAATAATTATTTTATTAAAGAACACTCCATTCACATAGATAGTTTTGAACTTGATTCAAATGAAAAAATTATTTTTCTGCTTGCTTTAATACCAAATATTATTCCAGGTTATTTTGATTCAATCATCCAGGAATTTTTACCTGATGGAGGGGATTTTCCCGAGTTCGGTGGTGTTAAAAGCGGTAATCATCGCGGTATGCTGCCAACAGGCGAAACGGTTCAGTTTATTTTGGCAGGAAATGATATTGAAAAAAGGATTGAGGTTCAACAATACTTTTCTCAAAATCATTTCTTCCATAAAAATGGTATCCTATGGCTCGAGAGTATGAAGGAAGGTGAACCTGCTATGAGTGGGAGGTTGGTGCTTGCTCCCGAATGGATAGAATTCTTCTTGACAGGAAATATGCCCGGTCCGTCCTTCAGTCCTGATTTCCCCGCTAAGCTGCTCACAACAAGAATGGAATGGAAAGACCTTATAATACACACGCAAACTTCAGACCTTCTTTGTGATATCAAATACTGGCTCGAACATCACGATAAGCTGTATTCTGATAAAAATCTTTCTCCTAAAATTAAACCCGGATACAGGGTATTATTTTATGGTCCGCCCGGTACAGGTAAAACACTTACTGCTTCACTGCTCGGAAAAGAATTCAATAAACCGGTTTACCGTATTGACCTGTCCTTAGTTGTTTCAAAATATATCGGTGAAACAGAAAAAAATCTAAATAAGGTTTTTGATAAAGCAACGAATAAGGAATGGATATTATTTTTTGATGAAGCTGATGCATTATTTGCCAAACGCACAAATGTATCAAATGCACATGATAAATATGCCAACCAGGAAGTTTCTTACCTTCTTCAAAAAGTGGAAGACTTCCAGGGCTTGATAATACTTGCATCTAATTTTAAATCAAACATAGATGAAGCATTTACAAGAAGATTTAATACAATAGTACATTTCCCAAAACCCGACGCCAATGACCGTTTACAGCTCTGGAATAAATGCATACCTTTCCAACTTAAGCTTGATGAAGAAATTAATTTAGAGCAGATAGCCATTAAATATGAACTAACCGGTGCGATGATAGTTAATGTAATGCAATACGCTTCAATCAGGACTTTTGCCGTTAAAGAGAAAAAAATAAAACTTCAAACCTTACTGAATGGAATCGGCAAGGAATTTCAAAAGGAAGAAAAATCCTTTTAAACAAGTTAGTTCACTTAAAAAATAGTATGATTAAAATAAAAAGTATCCCAATTACAAAGATCAAAATTCCTGTACCTAATGTATATCAGGAGTCTGATTATTCATGCGGTGCAGCCGCTTTAGTATCCATAATAAATTATTACAGTGATATCCCGGTAAATGAAAAATTTGTTTCAGAATTGATGAACCTGGATGATTCGGGCTCAGACCCATACCAGATAATTAATGCAGTCAGGAAAATAGGATTAAAATATAAAGAATACCGAAGAATGACTATAAGCAGGTTAAAAAGATGTATTGATGCCAGGAAAACTGTTATGATAATGGTTCAGGCATGGGGCGATAAACGCAGCTATGAATTACGGAAAAAAGATTGTAAAAACGGACATTGGCTGGTTGCTATCGGATACGATAAAGATAACATTTATTTTGAAGATCCTTCACTTAACAGAACCATAGGTTACATAAAAATTAAAGAGCTTGATGCAAGGTGGTATGATAAAGAATCATACGGACCCAACGATAAAACTATTCACTTTTCAGATCATTATGGTGTAGCTATATGGGGAAGAAAATCTGCAAAACCAAAAATAAAAGCCAGAGAGATTATGTAGGAAATTTTAAACAAATTTAGTTTATGCTTTTGGATTAAGAATGAAAGTTTAATGAAAATGTTAGAAGGTTTCATGAATGATTTCAGGCATTTTTTTCAATTATTGTTATTACAAAACTGTCAGTGAAAGTGTCAGTAACACCCTTTAAAATTCCGCTTTAAATGAGGATTTTCGGTGCGGTATAAGAGTGATTTTTGGCTGTTTTTGAGGTTTTTTAAGCTCATCCCCCCGAATGATATGAAATGGCGAAAATCATTGTGTTTCCGCTGTTTTCATTTAAAAACCCTTCCCAAATTTGCCGATTTTTTACTTGTTTTTCACACCATCGCTACAAAATCGCTGACACTTTTACTGACACAAAAAAGCAGAAAAAAATAGCTCGGAAAAACTTTGTTCCGAGCTATTATTGTCGTTTTTTGTCGGGGTGAGAAGATTCGAACTTCCGACCTCCTGGTCCCGAACCAGGCGCTCTAACCGGGCTGAGCCACACCCCGAAATCTGTAGCTGTAACCCCAAAAATAAGAAATTTTTATATGAAAATCTATGTACAGAATTTTATAACTTTTACACCTCACCCGGGATTCTGCATATTTATAAAGTACTTTGATGATTATATTTGTTTATGAGTAACTAACTTTATCAGGAGATTATGTTAACAGAATATATATTATCACAAACTGCTCAAAACCTGATCGGTTCGGAAATCAGGAAAATATCAGGAGCAATCAACAAAAGAATTGAAAAAGGGGAAAAAATATTTAACTTAACAATCGGTGATTTTTCACCAAAGGTTTTCCCCATACCTCTGGGATTAAGAGAAGAAATAATCAAAGCTTATTGTGAAGACCAGACAAACTACCCGCCTTCAAACGGGGTAAAAATTACACGTGAGGCAATATCAGAATTTCTTAAAGAGCGGGGGGGAATAGATTACAAACCTTCCGAAATACTTATCGGGGCAGGTGCAAGACCGCTAACCTACTCTATGTTCATGGCTATTGTTGATCCCGGTGATACGATTATTTATCCTGCACCTTCATGGAACAATAATTGTTATGTACAGCTTTCCGGCGGAAAAGGTGCTCCAATAGAAACATCCCCCGAAACAAACTTTGTGCCTACTGCTGATTCGATGAAACCATATATCAACGAAGCATCTTTGATAGCCCTTAACTCACCGTTAAATCCTTCCGGGACAGCTTTTACAAAAGATGAATTGAGAAAGATATGCGAAATGGTAGTAGAAGAGAATAAAAGACGCGGCAAAGGTAAAAAGCCAATCTACTTATTTTTCGACCAGATCTATTGGATACTTACGTATGGCGAAATAAAACATTTTAACCCGGTTGAGCTTTGCCCGGAAATAAGAGACTATATAATTTTCATTGACGGAATATCTAAATGTTTTGCAGCAACCGGCGTTCGGGTTGGCTGGGCTTTTGGTCCTCAACCGGTAATAGATAAAATGAATACGATAATGTCGCATATAGGTGCATGGGCTCCAAAACCTGAACAAATTGGGCTTGCCAGGTTCTTAAAGAAAAAAGACGATGTTGATAAATACTTCATGAATTTTAAAAACGAGCTGATAAAGCGGCTAAATATTTTTTATGATACATTCACACAATTGAAAAGCGAAGGTTATAAAGTTGATGCAATATCACCGCAAGGGGCTATGTACCTGACTGTGAAGCTGGAGCTTAACGGTATGAAAACACCGGGCGGGAACATCCTTAAATCAACGGATGATGTATTGAAATATGTTCTTGATGAAGCAAAAACAGCATTAGTTCCCTTTTATGCTTTTGGTGCATCAAAAGAATCGCCCTGGTACAGACTCTCGGTCGGAACATGCAGTGTGCAGGATGCTCATGACGCTTCCATTGCAATGAAGGATGCTTTACATAAACTGAAGTAATAACCTGTCTTTAAAACGGTATCTTCTTGAAAAAGCCCGTTAATGAATTAATGGGCTTTAGCTTTATATACAAAGAAGAAATATACATCACCTGTTACTTACCCGAAAATTCAACTTTCTTTCCTACCGAGCTGAGTCCAAGCAAGGCATCTGAAGTTGAGAAAATGTAAGCAAGGAAATTTAATTCCGATTCACAGCCTTTAGCTTCATTTATAAGCTTCTCTGAAATATTTAATGCAACAGGAGCCTTTTGCTTAAGCTTTTTAACTAATTTTTCTGCTAATGCTTCGGGTAAATTGTTTTTATAAGCTTCACCGCAGATTAATTCATTAACCGGGAAATTATTAAAAAACTTTTCAATTGTTAAATACCTTTCATCAGAAATTCTTTTTCCTGAGATTATACCCGGAATTTCTTTAACACCTGTTACAATATCCATAACTTCATTCGGCTGAATGACTGCATTTACAATACCGATTTTCTCAGCTTCAGCAGCATTTAGAAAATCACCGGTATAAATTAAATATTTTGCAAGACCTGAACCTATTTTCACAGGAGTTCTCTGCGTTCCGCCTAATCCCGGATAAATACCAATTCCGGTTTCCGGGAAAGCAAATACAGCTTTCGGGGATGCTAAAATTATATCACTGCATAAAGCCAGTTCAAGACCTCCGCCAAGTGTAAGTCCATTAACAATTGATATAACTGTTTTATTGGAATTATCTATCTTATTAAAAACCCGCTGTCCGAATTTTGTGAATGTAATAATATTATCAAGTGTTTTTGATTTTATATTATCAATAAAGAACTTAATATCTGCACCGGCAACAAAAGCTTTTCCTGAACCGGTAATAAATATTCTTTTAATATCCGGGTTATTATCTGCCAAATCAAATTTTTCGGAAAGCTGCTGCATTATCTCCTCATTCAACGCATTCATATCCTCAGGACGGTTGATTGTTATGAGTGCATTTTCATTAAACTTCTCAAGTTTAACGTATTCCATTGCCCAATTCTTCTCATCAATTGAAGCTGGTAAATCTATAGTATACCTGTTTGTAAATTTATTAATTAATGCCGCGACCTTTTCTTTGCCTGCTTTTTTCATTAGATCAATCGGACCTCTTCTCCATCTTAAGCCGATTCGTGCACCCCTGTTTATTTCAACTGCAGAACAAATTTTTTCATCAAGAATTTGTGAACAAACCAGGAAAACTACACCCAGCATTCTTTCACTTACTTTTTTAAAAACATTTTCGCTTATATCCTTTAAATCTGCTTCGTCAATATCCCATGGCTTATTATATTCTGCCTGCCTTTTTAAAAATTCCGAAGTTTTATAAAAATCTCCGAATTTTTCCAGCGTCTTTTGAGCATGATATGCAATCGGAACACCGGTAGCATTCATTAATGCAAATGGCCCCATGGAAATTGAAAATGCTTTCATGCAAATCGCATCGATTTCTCCCGTTGATGCTGTTAGCTCATCCAACAGTCTAACAGCTTCATTTAACCACGGTACAAAGAAACGGTTTACAACAAAGCCATATGAATCTTTGCACATTATCGGGTCTTTACCGGAGAGTATTGAAAAATTCTGAACGGATTTTATAACTTCATCAGAAGTCTTTGAGCCGGGTATTATTTCAACAAGGCGGTTTTTTGCTGCATGATAAAAGTAATGTAAACCAATAAATCTTTCAGGCTGGGATATAAAGTTTGAGAGTTCATCAACAGAATATGATGAAGTATTGGTTGCAACTATAGTATCCGGATTAAGAACATCTCTTAAATCCTTAAATAAATTGATTTTTGCATCAAAATTTTCAAAGATTGCTTCTATAACAATATCGCATTTTTTAAGGTCTGATAATTCTGTACTTCCTGAAATATTATTTAATATTTTCTCCGTTTGCTCTATTGAAAAAATTCTTCTCTCAACCCCTTCGTTCAAAGTATTTTTAATTTTTTCAATTCCGTTGTTAACGAATTTCGATTCTCTATCGCACAGAGTAACACAAAAACCTTCCTGTGCAAACTTTTGAGCAAGAGCTGAGCCCATTGTACCTGCCCCAATAACTCCTACATTATTTATATTTTTCATTTATTAATTAGAAATATATATTAATTATTCTGCCAAACCGGCTTTCTTTTTTCTAAAAATGAATTAATTCCCTCGTTTGCATCATTTGTCTCCATCAGCTTATTGACATATAATGATTCAAGAACTTTCAGGTTATCTCTTAGTACGCAATTAAAATTAGATCTTGCCGCTTTCACAGCATATCTTAAAGATGATGCACTCTTTGGAAGCAGGTTTTTTTCTATGAATTCGTTTACACTATTTTCAAGAATATTTTTATTTTCGAATACTTCATTCACAATACCTATAGCCTTTGCTTCATCAGCAGAAATAGTTTTACCTGTTAATAAAATTTCTTCCGCTTTAGCCGACCCAATTTTTAACGGAAGAATTACAGAAGCCGGCGGCGGGAATACCCCCAGGATTATTTCCGGCTGCCCAAGCTTTGCCGTTTTATCTGCAAATAAGAAATTGCAAATTAATGCAAGCTCAAGTCCCCCGCCAAGACACTGTCCTGATATTTTTGCAATTGTTGGAATACTAAGGTTTATGATATTGTAAAATAATTCATGGAAGCTCTTTAGCATAGCTGCCGCTAGTTCTTTTTTATGCTCATCCACACTTGCCCCGAATGAAAAATGATTACCTTCACCTTCAAATGTAATTACTTTAATATTATTATTTGTTTTTAGTTCACTGAATACTTCTGTTAGTTCGTTCATCATAACTGCATCAAGAACATTTCCTTTTGGTGCATTTAAAACAATATGTGCAACAGAATCATTTTGCAAATAATCTAATTTAATTTTGTTCATATTAAAATTTAATTTTAAGGTTAATCATTTACTTTTTGAAATTGAGGTGAAATCTCCCTGATAAGCTCATCACTCCACTCACAGCCGCCTGCAAGCAATTGCCTTAATCTTACAAAATCAACTTCCCTGTTATCTTTAGGTCCGTCATTAAAAGCTTTGAAGCCTGCTTTCGCTTCCGTCATCATATTTAATGCAAGCCAGTCACGGTTACTTTCTTTATTTTTATCCCAGTGTTCAAGCTTCTTCTTCCTCAATGAATTTAATGTCTTGCTTAAACAATTCGGGAACAGGTACATTAACTTAGTACAGTAGCGTTCTATTACTTCATCAAACAAAGTAAAATCTACTTCACATTGTTTTAAAAATTCTTTTGCCTGTGCTAAATCTTCACCTTTTTTTGCTGTACCATATACTATTTGTCCAAACTCATTTACCCATTTATCGGTATGTACAAGAGGATTTGGAATATATTTTCCATCCAGCTTTAAAGCCGGAACAACTTCGGTTATAAGGCTAAATCTTAAAGCTTCATGTGCACTCCAGGGATCGCATATTGTGCAAGAGTACATAGCTTTTTCAATTCCTACAAAAAGATGCAGAAAGTCAGTTGAGCCGCCATCGGGTGCACTGCCATGTTTAGGACCTGCCTGCCCGAATCTTGCTAAATCCTGTGCAATAGAAAAATCACAAGCCATTCCGATTTCCTGTCCTCCGCCGATACGCATGCCGTTTACCCGGTTAATAACAGGTTTATCACACATTAATATAGCTGAAACCATATCATTGAATAACCGCATATATTGTTTATATTCCTGTGGATTGCCTGCATAATATTCTGCATACTCTTTAGTGTTTCCACCTGTACAAAATGCTTTATCACCTACTGCAGTAAAAACAACAGCAATTGTGCTTCTATCATTTGAAGCTTCACGGAATGCAAGTATAACTTCTTTGACTGCCTGTGTTGTATAAGAATTAAACTGTTTGGCATTATTCAATATTATCCATGTATTGAATAACCCTTCTGCCGGAGTCCCATCTTTTTGCAGACATGGTCTTTTTTCGACTATTATTTCTGAATATTGGATTTCGTTTAGGTTATGCGAATTAAGTATTTTCATTGTAAATTTTTTGTTAATTATTAAAATCAGGTATTAGTACTGAACGTTTGCTGTATTTATGTTCCAAAGTATTTTTAAACACCTCGTTTATTTTTGACAAAGGAAATAATTCAACAAACCGGTTAAGCTTAATTTTATCTTTTGCAACAAGGTCAACAACTTCAGGATATAATTCCGGTTTACATCCCCATGTACCAATTAGTTTGGCATCAAATGCCATAAGATTGCTTAACCTGACTTCAACTCTGTCAAGAGTAAAACCAACTATAGAAAGAGTTGATGCAAAAGTTATTAAATTATAAGCTAATTCCTGTCCTGCTTTTGTACCGGAAAACTCAAATATTTTCCATGAGTGCTTCGGGGCATTCAGCTCTTTTGCAATTACTTTTATCTTTTCTTTTATTGATTTGATATCCATATCTTTGATATTTAATACTTCATCTGCACCAACCGATTTGGCGATTTCTAACCTGTCATCATTGATATCGAGTGCAATAACTTTTGCGCCTTTTATTTTAGCAATTTGCGCTCCGTAAATTCCTACGCCACCGACACCTATTGTTATTGCAAGGTCACCAGGCACAAGTTCCGACTTTTCTATTACCTGGTATGGGGTAGAAATTGCATCTGCGATAACAGAAAGCTGCTCCATTGAATAACACTTTAACACTTCATCCGGAACGGGACATAAATACTTGTATGGAACAACAATGTGAGAAGAAAATCCGCCGTCAAAATCATTTCCGGGCATTAATTGCTTCCTGCAAATGTTGCTTCTTCCGCTTTTACATAAATCACACTCACCGCACGGAAGCACAGCGGGAATAATTACTTTTTTGTTGAGCCATTCTGCAGGGCCATCAATAACAGTACCGCTTATCTCATGTCCAAGAGTCAGCGGCAGAGGATGTTTGGTTTGAACTCCGAAATACCAGAAGCTTAAATCAGTATGACAAACTCCGCACCCGGAAACCCGGACTAAAGCCATTCCTTCTTTAAGCTCCGGAAATGGTTTTTCTGTCAACTGAAAATCTTTCTTCATCTCGGTCATTTGCCATGAATAAATCTTATTGTCCATTGAAAATTATTTAAGGTTAAAAATTTATGTTATGTGATTTCTTATTTATGAATTTATATTTTCAATTAAAACTGCTGTGCCCTGTCCTCCGCCAACACAGGCTGTTGCTATTCCATACTTAACTTTTCTGTTAATCAATTCTCTTGAGAGAGTTAAAACCTGTCTTATACCTGTTGCACCAAGAGGATGTCCTATTGCAATTGCGCCGCCGTTAACGTTTACTTTATTTCTGTCAAGATTTAGTTCTTTTTCACATGCAATATATTGAGCACCAAAAGCTTCATTAATTTCGAACAGGTCTATTTCATCAAGATTTAATCCGGTAAGCTCCAGCAAAATTTCAATTGCGGGAACAGGACCGATTCCCATATATTTAGGATCAACCCCGCATGAAGCAACGCCAATAATTTTAGAGAGCGGCTTTAAACCGTATTCTTCAACAGCTTTAGTTGAAGCGACGATACCAGCTGCTGCACCATCTACAATTCCGCTGGAATTCCCCGCTGTCTGTACTCCGTCTTTAATAAAAGCAGAAGGCAGCCTGCCCAGAGCTTCAACGGTAGTTTGCCTGATATTTTCATCCGAATTAAAAGCTGTTACATTTTTCGGAAGATTTACTTTCCTTTGTTTCAATCCATCAACACTAAATACTTCAGAGCTGACAGGTGAAATCTCATCACAATAAAACCCTTTCTGGACTGCTTCCGCAGCCCTGTCATGGGATTGTTTTGCAAATTCATCAATTTCCCGGCGTGTAATACTGTATTTTTTAGCAAGATTTTCTGCTGTTTCACCCATTGGATATCCGCAGGCTGTATCATCAAGCGCTTCCCAGAGCATATCCTTAAATTCAATTTTCCCCAATCCGTAGCCCATCCTGTTTCCGTAACTCACGGTGGGAGCAAGTGACATATTCTCTGTTCCGCAGCACAAAACTTTTTCAGCTTTTCCAAGTGTTATTTGTTCTGCGGCTGAATTAATTGTTTCCAATCCTGATGCACAAATCCTTTGAACCATCATTGCCGGTACCGTTATTGGAACACCGCTGAAAAGTGATATATGTCTTGCCAGAAAATATGCGTCAGTACATGCCTGACCTATATTTGCGACAATAACCTGATCTATTTCTTCAGGAGTTAAGGCAGAATTTTTAAATGCTGCTTTTGATGCATAAATACCTAAATCAGTAGGTGAAACTTTTGCCAGGGTTCCGCAGAATTTGCCGAACGGTGTTCTTGCTCCGTTAACGAAATAAACGCCGTCATATAAAATTCCAATTCCTTTTTCCCTGTTGTGATAAGATTTCATATTAATTTGCTTTTTATCAGTTCTTCTTTTTGAAGTTGTTTTAAATAAGATTGCTTTGCGATTAAGGCAGCACCAAACGATACTACGTGCTGGGGCTTTTCAAGAATACTTACCTCGGATAAGAATTTTTCTTCTAACAGTGTTTTAAGATAAGGGTGGAATTCAATAACCCCTCCTATCATATAGGATGGAACATTTGTATCAACCCTGAGGCGGGATACCTTATTTGCCAGTGATATATATATCCCTTTTGAAATATCACCAACCGATATTCCATCGAATAACCAGCTCATGATTTCAGTTTTAGCAAACACTGTACAAAAACTGTTAAGCTCTTTTGCAAATGTTGATTTAGAAGCCAGGTCACTCATCTCCGATACTTTAATATCTGCACGTTCGGCAATCTCGGAAATAAAAGAGCCTGTGCCTGCCGCACATTTATCATTCAGATAAAAATTCTCTACATTATTAAAATCATCACACCTGATTATCTTTATGTCTTCACCGCCAATATCGATAATATTTTTCGGTCCCGGATAGTAATAAGAAACTGCTGCTGCTGCGCAGTTTATCTCAGTTTTGATTACTTCAGAATCATGAAAATGCTTTCTTCCGTACCCTGTGGAACATGTATAACTGACCGGGTATTCAGAACGGATTGCTTCCAGAACATGCCTTAAGGCTATTTTATCCCTGTTTAAAGTTTTAAGCGTTGAATTAAAAACAATTTCATCATTGGAATCGATCACAGTAAATTTGATATAGGCTGAGCCGAGGTCAATTCCAAGGAAATGATTTTCGCCCTTAATTGGAGCAGCTTTTCTATCGTGATGCAAATGTATCTGGTGATGCTTTGATTTCTTTTCGGGCGGATTTAAACCTGTTCCCGAGAACTGTGAAATAATATTTTTGTGCGTCATTGCTTTTACCATATTGGTAAATGCCAGGTTCAATGATGTTCTGATATAGTGTTTTCTGCCGTATTCAACTATCGCACCATTAAAATAATCTATTTCCGTTTCTTTATTATTTATCAGGTCAACTGCAAGCGAGGGGAAGTGATTGCCGCCTCTTCTAAGGTATCGCATGCATTTTCTTATAAAATCATCTTCAAACTTAATTTTTTCAGCTTCAGCAACTTCGACAGCTTCCTGGATGAGCATTTCAACAATCTCTTCCGTATCGGGGATATCCATTGCTTCTTTCATTGTTAACTTCCCGATACCACAGATTGCACTGAGTGCAGAATTTAAGATGGTCTTCTCCCATATTCTTTTTAAAATATCATATGAATTAACAGCTTCTGTTGTCAGGTTAATACTGTTTAACTGCCCGGCTATATATTTTGCTTCATTAGCGTGACTGTCATCCATTGAAGCTATGTAATTAGGCGGGATGAAAAACGTTACTTTTACTATATTCGGTGCATTTAAATTACCTGCATAATTTACTACAAACCTGAGTGTTCTTGATTCTCCAAAAACACGTGACAGCATTTTCTCGGAATCAATACCGTTCTGTGCACTTACTACACAGAGGTTATCATGTTTTAATTTAGCTGCTTCAGAAAGAACAGCCGACATCTGGTGGGTCTTTAAAGAAAAAACTAAAATATCGGGCATAAAGTCTTTAAGTTCCTGAATGCTTGTATAAACCTTATCAAAGAAACAGTGCTTATTAATACTCTCTTCTAAGCGGATTCCTTCTTTTCTTATTAAATTAATTTTTATCTTATCATTATCACAAATAGCAAGGTCGCATCCGGCTTCCTTTAAATGAACAGCCAGAATCATACCTACGGGACCCAGGCCGATAATTCCAATTTTTGGAAGAGGAGTGCCGTTTTTGTTTATTTCGTTTTCCATAGCTGTTATATTCTAATTGCCCTGATTGCAGGCAAACCTCATTTATAAATTTTCTGGTTTTCTATTTGCTCAACGAAAGTTTCTATCTTGTTTATTGTTTGTCCTTCAGAAAAGAATCTCAGGTCGTTCAGGTCACCTTCCACAACAAGGTAAGGAATTTGAGTAATTTTTTTTAACCGCAGAGGCAATCCAAACCTGGAGTTTGAGTTGTTAAAACAGGTTTTGGAATCATGATAAATAATACCATCTATTTTGTACTCCTCGAACCATTTTTTAAAAAACTCAATTTTTGCTTTTTCACTTCTGTTTATAAAAATTTTAATATATGCTAAAGCAGAAGATTCAAGCGGATTTTCTTCATCAAAATCATCAAATATCCAGCTATTGCAATATGTTGAAGCAACAACCACTGCGTTGCTTTGCGAGAACAAATCGGATAATACTCTTATCTTGCCCCATATGGGCATTCCATCCCAGAAAAGCCTGCAGTTTTCCTCTTTCAAAAATCCCTTGCCTTGCTCAACAAACTGCTGCAGCTCGCTTAATAAAACATTGTAATAATCCTTTGCTTCCTGTGTTCCTCTCATAACTACAATTGGACCCATATGGATTGTGCCGTCAAAAAAGTTAAATGGTGCAGGGATAGAAGTTGAAGTCTTTAATACATCCTGCCATAATAAGGTGGCTTCCTTACTTAATTTTAATACATTTTTGAATTTATCCAAATCAAACTTTATACCGGTGACTGATTCACAAACAGTAATAAGCTTTTTAAACTGGCTTATGACAACTTCAACCTCTTCAATTCTTACCTCATCTAAGTATCTTGGAGGATTAATTCCAACAACAGGGCATTTAAAATTATCAGCATAAAAAGTAAACCAGTCTTCAACTTCTCTGCATTGATTTGTACAGTAAACTATTAAATCGGGTTTTGGTATAGAATCTAAGCCGTAATGCTTTTTCAACGGAGTTTCATTGCAAAGGAAAGCACCTATATCACTGGTTGTGTATGAACAAATCTGGTTTGAGTAACCGTTTTTCTGTGCATTGGGGATATATATATCTGCTATTCTTGATGCACCAAGCAAAGCACCATGGTTCTCCGGAAAATATACATCAAATCCAAACGACCGGAGAAGTTCTGCCGGTCCAACACTTGTACACCACGCAACTTTTCTTCCACCGGTCCCAATACCGGTGAAATAGTTCTTCATTACTTCTTTTAATAAGCCGGTCGATTTTATTTCAATCATATTATTTTAATTAAAACGAATTATTGCTTTCCATTTAAATAAATTATATAGGTTTGTTCTTTAACGGGTTCAATTGAACCATATAGTTTTTCCAAATGAGCTTTATAAATACCTTTAACATTATTTGGAGCAAGCTTAAGTGATGGGGTAAGTGTACCATTATCAACCTTCAATGCATCATCTATAATCATAGCAGCTTTTATTACAGTATATTTTTGCTTTAAGCCGTTGTTAATATTTATAAGGCATCCTTTTAAGCAATCTGACAGTTCGCAAAGGTCTTTTGGACAGTTACAATCATGAATATCGATATGATGTCCGTTTTTAGATTCTTCCAGCAGCATTTTATCAGGAAACAGCAATGCAACAGGATAATTTCTCCCGTTCCCTTCAACCAATGCATATGATATATAATGACACTTATTGGTTATTATGTTTTCCAGTTCTGTAGGAATAATTTTCTCTGCATTGGATAATTTAAATATCCTGTCTTTTCGTGTAATAAGCTTAAATCCTTTATCGGTGAGCTCTCCGATATCACCCGTACAGAACCATCCGTCTTCAGTAAAGCTTTTTTCATTTTCCTCATCATTCTTATAATAACCGACCATAATATTGGGACCGCTAACCTGCATTTCATTATCATCAGCTAACCTTATCTTTACACCGGGTATAGGAAAACCTATTACGCCCGGTTCCCGTTTTAATTCCGGATCTGTTACTGTACAGCATGGTGAAGTTTCGGTTAGTCCCCACCCTTCAAGCACATTTATTTTCCGTTTTTCAAATTCATCCGATATATGATGCGGAAGCGGAGCTGCTGCTGTAAAAACAAATTTCAGTTCTTCATGGAAGAAACATTTTTCTATCTCTTTATCCCTTAATGTCATATCGATAAGTGAGTGGTATATCATCGGAACACTGAAGAAAATTGTCGGCTTTACCAGCTTCCAGTTTTCTAATATAGTATCCGGATTCAAGCCATTGCTTGATTCAAGAGAAATTGCAGCGCCATTATATAAAGCAGTAAATTTTTCGAATATCCCGCCAAAGCTGTGATGCCAGCGTAAGTAACTTAAGAACCTGTCGTTTTCATCGACATTCCATATTAATTTTAAAGCCGCCTGCTGAGATAAAATATTTTTATGAGTTAACTGGACACATTTTTGCCTGCCCATTGTTCCTGAAGTGTACATATTAAGGCATATATCATCGGGCTGAGAATCAAAATTCAGGAATGAGCTGTTTCCGTTTTTATCCTTAAGCAATTCTGAAAACCAGGTAAGGTTATTATAATTATTATCAGTAATTTCATCAAATGAAAAAATCCTTTTTAACTTTAAAGAAGGATTTACCCTGTCTAGCTGCGACTTGTCACCAACGGCAATAAACTTAGCATCCGAATGGTTTATTAACGATTCAACAGTACCCTCATTATAATTGAAAAAAATTGGAACGGATATACCGCCTGAAGACATCACCGCAAGCTCGAGCAGAAGCATTTCAAGCCGGTTCTTTGAAAATACCATAACCTTATCGCCTGCTTGAAAATCAAAATTTTTCAGGTTGAATGCAATATTTTCTATCTTGCTTAAAAACTCATTCCATGTAATACCAGCATAACTGTTATTTATTCTTTCCTGATAAATTATTCTGCTGGAATATTTTTTTTGGTTATTGCTTAGCATTGTAGCAATATTAGGAATTAAAGCTCCTAATTTTTTTCCCGATTCAATGACTTGCATGCTGATAAATTTTAATTTGTGTAATAAATATTATAGAAATATTTTCACAACAATTCGAGATTTTTATTTAGAATTAAGCAGCATATATAATGCTTTTCTTTTCTTTCAATTTAAAAAACCTGAATCCGCTCCACAAAGCAGCGCCGTATGCTCCTGCATAAATTGCATCATCATTAGTAGTAATATCCCATTTGTATTTGCTTTCGGTTTTCAATTCATTAATAGCCTGTACCATACCGGTATTCATAGCCATTCCGCCGGTTAAAAATATCGGGGATTCAGCTTTTAATGATGACAGCAAACGTATGACTCTGTTTGCTATGGATAAATGTATCCCTTTGATTATGTTTTGAGTAGAAATTCCTCTTGATACCATATTAATTACATCGGTTTCAGCCAGTACTGCACAAATACCGGAAGGAGTTTCCGGGTTTTGAGACTGCAGTGAAATACTGCCGACTTCTTCTATAGCCAGGCCGAGATACCTTGAAATATTCTCAATAAACTGCCCTGAACCTGAAGCACACTGTCCGGTCATTTTATAATCCAGTACTTTACCCTCATGATTTATTTTTATCGCCCTGACATAAAGAGCACCCATATCAACAACAGTTCTTGCTTCGGGAAAAAAGAACTGCCCGCCTTTGGCATGTGTAGTCATGCTGTAGAAATGCCCGGTCTTCCGTGTTACCATTTCGCCTTCGCCTGTTGATGCAGAATATGCTATATCTGTGTGTTTAAGATTATTTTTTTCCAACAGGTATTCTATAATTTCTTCGGATAATACAGAAGGATTTCTTTTCCTGACCTTCTCACACTTTTTATCAATTATGGTGCAGTTATTTGAATAATGCATCAAGGCAGCTTTTATGTAGCTTCCGCCTACATCTATACCAAGTGTAATTATTTCGTTTGACATATTTGTTTATTTATTGCTTATACAATCTTTATTGTACAGCTATGTTTAACAAATGAAAATTTAATTTATGTTAACATTTCTTCTTGCAAACATTGCACCGCCTAATGCACCCATAAAAATAGAGTCTGTATGTATGTTGATCTTCAAATCATCCCCGTAATTTTTTTTAACAAGCTCGGTAACATATTTTAAAACAGCTTTATTTCTTGCAACACCGCCTGTGAAAGTAAATTCATTTCTGACACCGCCGGAACGGGCTATTAATGACATTGCACGCATTACAATTGCCTTATGAAGTCCGGCAAGAATATCCTCACGCTTTTCGCCTACATTTAATTGTTCTCTCAGCTCTGCACCGGCAAATACAGTGCAGGTTGAACAGATATTAGTTTCTTTAGTTGCGCTAAGAGCTGTTGAGCCTAATTCATTAAGTGAAATATTTAATTCATCGGCTATATAACCGAGGTATCTTCCGCAACCTGCAGCACACCTGTCATTCATATAAAAGCTTGTTACCAGTCCGTGCGAATCAACCTGAATTGCTTTAGTATCCTGCCCGCCGATATCGAGTACGGTTCTTGTTCCGGGAAATATTGCATGTGCTCCGAATGCATGGCAAAGAATCTCTGATTTAATGCACTCTTCCGGGAATGGTAGCAGTGCCCTGCCGTAACCTGTGCCAACCATATTCGAAATGTGAAAATCCTGCCCGGCAACTCTGTCAAGATGCTCCTTGAATGTATCTGTTATTTTGCCGTAGCTGCCCTTCAATAGATTAAGCTCAGCATCAAAATGAACACTTACATCATTATAGGTTCTGTTTGCCAGACCGTTATATTTATCTTCGAGAATGCTCATAGCATCGTAAACAAGCTCCCTGAAATCAAATTCAACCATTTCATTTTCTACCGGCGTAATGCTTTTATCAAAAGCAAGCATTAACGGTTCAAACATATCTATATCCAGTGCTGTAACTTCATCGTGATATTTTTCATTTACAATATCTCTGAAAAATTGGTTCTTTGAACCCAAATTACCGCTCAAATATTCATCTTTTATTAAAGTGTCAATCTTCTCTATTATATTTTCTATGTTTGTATATATTTTATCCCTGATAAAATCAGAAAAACGTGACTCAACTGTAAGTTTTAACTGGCTTAATAAGCTGCTTAATCTTTTTTTAAACTGCAGGTACTGGAAAGCTTTTTCAATATCATCAAGATATCTTTGATAAATCGGATTTATCTTTATTTCTTCATTAAGAAGTTTTTTTATTAAAAAAAATCTTGCATTGTATATAGACTCCAGCCGTGCGATATCAACAGCTACCCTGTAGTTTGCGCGGGTATTTGTTATCCCCCTGCCAATTATCTCATCTCTATCGTTAATGATAACTGCTTTGGATGTTGTTGAGCCAAGGTCAACGCCTAAATAATATTTATTCATATCACTGCTGTTTTATCTTTTAAAATAACTCTTCGCTGGTCAAGCATCTGGAAAAAAGAATCAAGCCTGTTTTTGATATTCGAGAAAGAAAAATATCTCGGGTCAACCAGGTCGGATTCTATAAAGCCTACGGGGGTTTCAAGGTCTTCCTCTATTTTTCTCATCATTATAAGCTGACCTGCAGAAAATGAATTACAGCTTTTTATTGAGTTAACAAGAAGCCCGTCAGCATTGTAATCTTTTATATATTTAGACAGCAGGCTAATCCTTTGTGTAAGATTTAAATTAGTATAACAATTCATACAATATTCAGCTAAGCTTTCAAACGGACGCTTAACATCATGCCTGAATCCCAGGTCATGCATACCGCCTACTTTAGTGTAAGTAGAGGCAACAACTACAGCACCATGGTCATAAAATAACTTCCAGAACTCCCTGAAGTTTGTCCAGTTAGGAGGTCCTTCAACTACAAGCCGGAATCTTTCTTCCATTACTCCTTCCGGGGTTACAGGACCAAGCTTGTTTTCTACTCTGTATTCAATTTCTTTTAAAAGCTCTGTGTAATAATCAACTGCGTCTTTAGTCCCTCTGAACCCGATATTGATTGGTCCTATGTAATACACACCTGCGAAATATGCATCAATTGGAGACGGGACATTTTTCGTAGTATCAAAAATCTTCACTATAAGGTCTTCAATTTCAATTGAGTTCTGAATAATTGCATTTAACTTTTCTTCATCCAGCTTTTTGCCTGATACCAATTCCATTTTTGGAATCACTTCTTCTTTAATCTGCTTTACCATATATTCAGTCATATCAGGTGTTATTTTTCCGCTCTCCTGGTAAGGAGTATGAAGCATTGCAATAGGAACACCGGGATAAAGCTTTTCAAGGTTCTCAAACCATTTCATAAAAGTAAAGCACCCTGTATAACTAAGGAGTAAAAGGTCCGGGTCAGGCAGTTTTTTTCCTGTAGGTCCGATATTTCCGCTCAGCATCATACCTATATCACATTTCACATATGTACAAACATCTTCCGAATGCCCGAACTTTTCAGCCTCACGGATATAGTTTCCCGAAAGCTTCCTCATTCCGGACTGCAAAGCATTTATTTCCGGGTATACGGGAAGCATATCGAATGCAAGTATCAGCTCTGATAGATTACCGGGAACAAATGTATAGACAACTTTTTTGCCTGTTTCATTTGCAGCGCTGAGTTCATCAAACAAACGGGCAACCATCTCCTTCTGGAGAACCATGCTCTTTTCTTTTTCTACTTCTTTAGACAAGGCTGTACCTTATTTAAATTATTAAATAGCAGCTGTAAAACTTATTATATTATTAATAAGTAACCGTAAACATTATTAATTATTAACTGGAAACTGTATCTTCCCACAACTTTATTGAGTCGGAGAATGCTCCGACCTGTTCTTTAATTACTTTATACTGCCCGGTATTTTCATTGTACTGGAAGCTGATGTAACGGATGTTTGCATCATCACATGCTTTCTGCATTACCGGAAGATCCAGAAGTGCAGGGTCACAAAAGCTTGGGGCAGCAAATATAATTCCGTCGGCATTTCTTTCCTTAATTAACTGTACAAGCTGTTCGCCTTTTGGCTTACCAACCGAATATACAGAGGACGAAAAAGTACTTAGATTCATGTAAGCTTCCGACAGAGCATTCAGCGGGTCATCAGTATTATCGGCAACATCGCCTTTCATCCATCTGGAGCCAAGCAATAAATCATCATCTACTATGTAACAGCCTGCCAGCTCGATTGTTTTTATTAATCCGATCGGCGGCTGTTCACAAAAGGCGCCAGAAATAACTACTTTTATTTTATCCATTGGCTCTCCGTTATTGATGTTTAAGAATTCAAGAACATCTTCAAGTATCTTATTATGCTCTTCTACAGTAATTACCATTCCTGCCCTGACCACATAATAAAGATTTTCAAATGATATTCTCCACGGATATTCCTGCCGGATATTATATATTTCTTTAAGAAGCCTTTGATTAATATTATAAAGTTTTATGGAGTTGTTCAGTTTTTCCGGTGTGACTTCAATGTTATTTATTTTTTGAATCTCATGAAGTATATGGAGTAGTTCTGTTTTATAAAACTTTCCTCCGATGTGAGACAGAAAGTTTTGAGGGTAATCGAGATATTTAACAAACTTACCTTTTTTAAGAATCTGGAAAGTCCCTGAAAGATTTCTTATAACATCACAAATGGATGGAAAAATAAACCCATCTATTTCGTCAAGGTTGCCGTCAAGTGCAAGCTCAATTATTCCTCTCGGAATGTGACAAATATAAGATTGGTAGAAAGCATCACCTTTGATAATTTGCTTGCGGTCTCCTGTTCCCAATATACCAACAGCAAGAGCATTAGCAGCGTGAGTTATCTCCCTTGGAAAATAAATGGGCATGTATCCAATCAACACTCTGTCCGTTTGAGCTGACTTCCAGTTCTTTGCATAAGAAAACTCAAGGTCAAAAGCCAGTTCTTTACAGTGTTCTAATATTTGGTCAATGTTTTTCAATACCCGATATATATATCTATTTATCTAAATATCGCTATGTCAAATTATCAAATTTCTAATTAAATTGCAAGTATCTAGATTGATAATAAAGGATTTAACCAAAATTAACGAATGTTAGTTAGCGAAAATTAATAACATACGGTATGAAAAAAAATTTGACTGCTGTTGTGTTAGCAGGCGGTAACTCGGCCAGAACTAATAAACCAAAACTTTTTCTCTCCTATTCGGAGCGTATGACTTTTATTGAGAAAATTATTAAGGCTTACTTTAACCTCGGTTGTAAGAAGATTATTATCGTACTCAATAAAAAATTTTCCGAAAATGCAGTTATAAAAAAATTAGAAGACAGTTATAACATAAAAGTAACAATAAACGAGCATCAGGAGCGTGGAAGATTTTATTCATTATCGCTTGGTTTGGCTGAAGCAGACGAAAAATCTTACTTATTTATTCAGAATGCTGACAACCCGTTTATTAGTGTTCTTCTGCTCAAGAAAATGTATAATAAAAGAAACATTGAACGTTATGTGATTCCTGTTTATAATGATAAGTCAGGACATCCGGTTTTAATAGGTGAAAAGATAATCAGGAGATTAAAAGAAGAAAAAAATATTAATTCAAACCTGAGGGATATATTGCACGAGTTTAATAAAATAGGTATCCCGGTTAAAAGTGAAAATGTTCTTGCAAATATAAATACTATGGCCGATTACCGAAAATATTTTATTAATAATAAATAAAAAATATTTCTGATAAATGAACAGTATCTATGACGAAATATTAAAAGCGGGAAGAAATAATCGCAAGACCGCATTATGTACAATAATTTCTACGAAAGGTTCCACGCCGCGTAAAACAGGTGCTAAGATGCTAGTATATGAAGATGGCACGGTTAAAGGCAGTATAGGCGGCGGTGAACTGGAGTTAAGTGTTATAAAGGATGCATTAAAGGTTATCAAACAAAACAAAGCTTGTGTTTTTAAACACGATCTCCTCTACCAGCATGCAATGTGCTGCGGAGGAACTGTTGAAATATTTATAGAACCATTAATGAATAAAAGAAAGCTCTATATATTTGGTGCAGGACATACAGGAAATGCCCTTGCACAATTTGCATCATCGCTTGATTTTGATATATTCATTATAGATGACAGGAAAGAATATATTGATTCAATTAATGTCGCCGGAATAAACAAGATGAACCTGGAATTTCTGACTGCTTTAAAAGCTCTTCCTTTTGATGAAAATGTTTTTATAGTTATCTTAACATACAGCCACCAGGCAGATAGGGATATTTTAGCATACTGCATAAAAAAGCCATTTGCATATTTAGGGATGATAGGCAGCAGCAGGAAGATAAAGATGACTGAAAAACTTTTTCTGGAAGGTGATATAGGCACTGAAGAAGACCTTAAGAAAGTAAATATGCCGGTTGGACTGGATATTAATGCAGAAACACCAGAAGAAATTGCAATTAGTATTTTAGCTGAAATTATAAAAGTAAAAAACACGGTGCATGAAAAATAACAGGATAGCCATTATTACAGGTGCCGCCAAAGGAATTGGCAAAGCAATATCTGAAAGACTATCAGAGGATTGCTGCTTCATCTGTGCTGTTGATATTGATGATACCGAAGGGAAAAAGTTAATTAATGAGTTGGGAGAAGAGAAAGCAAGGTACTTTAATTGCGATATTAAAGATGAACAACAGGTAAAGAATCTTTTTAATAGTATTGTAAAGGAATACGGCAAGGTTGATATTTTAGTTAATAATGCCGGGATTATAATAGACAGGCTTATCAATAAAATGAGCCTCGATGATTTCGAGCAGGTTATAGATATTAATTTGAAAGGCACATGGTTAATGTGCCGCGAAGCAGCCATTGTAATGAAAAACCGGAAAGCCGGCAGAATAATAAATATTTCATCAAGGGCATGGCTTGGCAATCCGGGACAGACCAATTACTCCTCTTCCAAAGCAGGTATAGTAGGGTTAACCCGCGCTCTTGCACTGGAACTGGGAAGATATAATGTTTTTGTAAATGCTATTGCACCGGGATTAATAGATACTCCATTAACACAGGCATTAACTCCTGAAGTACGGGATAAATTAATACAGGCACAACCAACAAAAACTATCGGCAAACCGGAAGATGTAGCAAATGCTGTTGCTTTCTTATCAGATGAAAAGACACAGTTTATTACAGGTCAAACCATTTATGTTGATGGCGGGAAAAGTATTGGAGCAAACTTTTAGCAGCTAATGAAGCAAATTAAATTATACATAAATAATAAAGAGTATGACTTTTTAGTTAAAGGTCATGAGATGCTTTCAACTGTAATAAGGGAAAAGGCAGGATTAACCGGAACTAAGTTAGGATGCGAACAAGGAAGCTGCGGGGCTTGTACTGTATTAGTGGATGGTTCTCCCCTATTAAGCTGTATTGCTCCTGCAATCAGGTATGACGGTGCCCGCATTACAACTATAGAGGGAATTGCAGTAAATGGTGAGCTTCATGATTTGCAAAAAAAGTTTGTAGAAAAAGGGTCAATACAGTGCGGATATTGCACACCCGGAATGGTTATGAGCATACTTGGCTACTTAAATAAAAATCCTAATCCCTCCTCCAATGAAATAAAAGAAGCTATATCAGGTAATCTTTGCAGATGCACGGGTTATAAAAAAATAATTGAAGCAATTTCCGAATATGTTTCAGAAAAGAACGGTAATGCTTTACCTGATAAGAAAAAAAAAGCAGAAAGTGATTCAGAATTCAGTGTAGTAGGAAAGCCGAGATCATATATTGAAGCAAAAAAGAAAGTTAAAGGAGAAGCTGAATATGCAGATGATATCAGAATAAAGAATGCTCTTCACTGCAAGTTTCTTAGAAGCACTTATCCTCATGCAAGAATAGTTAATATAAATACTGCAAAAGCAAAAGAATTGCCGGGAGTAAAAGCCGTAATAACCGGAAAGGACATTCCAATCAGTTTTGGTGTATTGCCTATTTCGGAAAATGAAACTGCAATGGCGGTTGAAAAAACAAGATATATCGGAGAAATAGTTGCTGCAGTTGCTGCCGTTACGGAAGAAATAGCTTCAAAAGCATGCGGACTAATTGAGGTAGAATACTTGGAGCTTAAACCATTCTTTGAGATAGAAGACTCACTTAAAGATACAGGTGAAAATGAAAAGATACATCATCAGACTAAATTAAACAATAACATCCATAAAACAGCAGAACTCAGATTCGGTGACCAGGAAGAGGGAATAAAAAATTCCGAATTATCATGCAAGCTTGATTTTAAATTCCAGGGATTAAACCATGCATTCACCGAGCCGCATGCTGCAACAGCATATTGGGATGAAAACGGGTTAACAATTATTACGGCAACACAGGTACCGCATTACCTTCATAAATATCTTGCAAAAGTATTAGAAGTACCGATGAACAGGATAAGAGTAATTAAACCATATGTCGGCGGCGGATTCGGAGGGAAAAGTGATCCTTTCCCGCATGAAATGATTGTAGCTCATTTATCAAGATTAACCGGACAACCCGTACGTGTCAGATTAAACAGGGAAGAAGTTTTTCTTACCAATCATGGCAGGCATCCGACTAAAATGACAATGCAGCTTGGTATGGGGAGTTCAGGTGAACTTAAAACTCTTGACGCAGACATATTAATAGATGGAGGTGCCTATGGCAGTTTCGGTGTTGTTACAACATATTATAATGGTGTTTTATTACAAGCTCCATACAATATTAATAATTTCGGTTTCCGGACAAGAAGAGTTTATACAAATAAACCTCAAAGCGGAGCGATGAGAGGTCATGGTGCAGTTAATTCCCGCTTTGCAGTTGAAACATTAATAGATGAACTGGCAAGGAAAGCTGATATTGACCCGTGTGAGCTGAGATTGAAAAACTTTCTCGATTCAAATACACTGACCGTAGGGCAATTCAGAATTACATCCAACGGCAGTGCAGAGAGCTTAAAAGCAGTAATGGAACGCTCCGGATGGAAAGAAAAATTCGGGAAATTAAAAGAAGGTCACGGAATCGGTGTCGGATGCGGATTTTTTATTAGCGGAAGTGCTTTACGAATACACTGGAATGAATACCCGCAATCAGTAGTACATTTGAAAATAGATATGGACGGACGTGTTGTAATTAGCTCTGGAGCAAGTGATATCGGGCAGGGAAGCGATACAATGCTTGCAATAATAGTTGCCGAAGTTCTTGGAATTTCAGTTGATAATATTTTTGTATTAGCGGCAGATACTTTATTAACACCTATTGACCTGGGAAGTTACTCAAGCAGGGTAACATTCATGGCAGGCAATGCAGCTAAGATGGCAGCAGAAGAAATGAAAAGTAAAATTCTCACAGCTGTTGCAAGCGAATTTAAAGTAGTTGAAGATGAATTAAATATTACCAATAATAAAGTATTTTCTAATGACAAATCTGTTGAAATAAGCTGGGAAGATGCTATAAGAATTGCAACAAAGAAGAATGGTGCACTCCAATCCGGAGGACATTACAACTCACCTAAGCTGGGGGGAGATTTTAAAGGGGCGGGTGCAGGGCTAAGCCCCTCTTACAGCTTTGGAGCATTAGTTGCTGAAGTAAAAGTGGATGTAGAAACAGGGGCCGTAAAAGTACTTAATATGTGGGGAGCACACGATTGCGGCAGAGCATTGAACCCGCTCGCAGTGGAAGGACAATTGGAAGGCTCATGGCATATGGGACTTGGACAGGCTATGAGTGAAGAAATGCGGTACCATGAAGGACTTTTGCTTAACGGAAATTTGCTTGGCTATAAGATACCTACATCACTTGATACGCCTGAGTTTGATACTACAATTATAGAAAGTATTGACCCGGAAGGACCATTTGGAGCCAAAGAATGCGGTGAGGGAGCTTTACATCCTTCGATCCCGGCAATAGCAAATGCTATATATGATGCAACCGGTGTAAGAATAACTTCTTTACCGATTAAACCGGAGGATATATTGAATGGTTTAAAATTGTTAAAAAAGAAAAAGAAGAATTTTTCCGGAGTAAAGTAAAATTTGAATACAGAAGAAAAATTATTCCTTAAACCTAAAACTTTGAAAGAAGCTTTGGAATTTACTGCCTCTAATAGAGACGGCTTTAAATATATTGCCGGAGGAACGGACCTGCTGGTTAATAAATACCAGGGAAATATTGATACAGGATGCCTGGTTGACCTGACAGGCATAGATGAGCTAAAGCAGTTTTCAGTAAAGGATAATTTAATTTATATTCCGGCTTTAACAAAGTTGTCGGAACTGAAGGACAATATTTATATTAAAGAAAACTTTCCTGCATTAATTAAGGCGGCTGACTCGGTTGCATCTCCGCTTGTACGGAACACTGCAACTCTGGGCGGTAATTTATTGTGCGAGAACAGGTGTTTGTATTATAATCAGTCCGAATGGTGGAGGGAAGCTGTTGGTTATTGCCTGAAATGCAACGGTGATATTTGCATTGTAACAGGTACAGGGAAAGCATGTTACTCTGAATTTGTTTCAGATACAGCACCTGTGCTAATTAGCATGAATGCAAAAATTGAAGTTGCAGATATAAGCGGAACAAATATCTTAAATCTCGAGGATATTTATACCGGAGATGGTGTGAATCCCGTTAATTTAAGTAAAACATCTATTATTAAATCAATTGTTCTGCCAATGGATAAAGGTTACCGAACAATATTTAAAAAGCTCAGGCAGAGAGAATCATTAGATTATACTTCCCTGTCAATCGCAGTAACAACTGATAATTCCGGTAATGTAGTTATATGCATGAGTGGTGTTGACCCTAAGCCTGTAGTTGTTAGTGGGAATAATCATATAGATTATGAAGCAATGTGTAAAGAAGCAATTAAAAATTCACGCTCTGTAGATAACGACATGCTTTCGAGGAAATACCGTAAGGAAATGATTAAAATTTATTTACAGCAGTGTTATGATGAACTGTTCGGTTAACCGGGTCTAATTCTTATTTTCCCTGTTTTTCAAATGCTCAATAAGTACCTGTAAAGTTTCTTTGCTTAGTAAATTTATAAAATCTTCTTTAATAATCTTATAGTGATCATGTATTAAACATGGATTTTCATCCGAACATTCTTTTAATCCCAGCAAACAATTATCAAAAATATCGGTACCGTCAATAGCCTTAATTATATCCAGCATATTTATCTTAGTAGCATTTCTTTTTAATTTAAATCCGCCGTTCAAACCTTTTGTTGAACTGAGAATTTTATTTTTAACCAGGATACTCAAAACTTTGCTTAAAAAATGCGGTGGAATAGATGTTGCATCAGCTATTTCTTTAAGACCTACATATTTTTTTTCATTTGAATTATTCGCAATATAGAAGGTTGCCAAGATGCCATAATCGCAAGACTTCGTAAACATATTTGTGCTTTAATTAGTAGTAAATAATATATACAAATATAAATACAGTTAACTCAAAAAAATATACATTTCACATTGCTCTGTATAAATATTCAAATAAGAAAAAAATATAATTGAGCAGTGGCTGGAAGATAATATTATAAAAGAGTCATGGGTTATTGCCCCCGGTGCTGAATGATTATTGAGTTTTTCTGATGAACTAAAAAAGGTGGCCGGTAAAAATTAAACCTGCCGCACTTGAAACGGTACTTTACTGGATATCCGATGCAATACTTGCCAATTCTCTTTTTTATGAAGTTAATGAGGGCTCAAGCCGGATATCTGAAATAGTTGTTCTAAAGGATAAAAGTGAGATACGCATCAGCACTAAAAGGAACGGCAAACTGTTTAATTGTTTTTAATAATTACTTAAAAACTAATTCAATAATATTATAATGTGAAAGCACCAATAGCTAGCTATGCACATATAGTTTTAAAAGGATTTATAAAAAATAAATCCCGGAATATAATACAAACCTTTTTTGTTTTATTTCAACAATATCATTTTGCGTATTACAGAATTATATCCGGACTCCAGCTTACAAAAATATATCCCGCTTGGATATGATGAACCATCCCAGTTTGATTCATAATTTCCTGCCTTTAAATTATCATTAACCAACACAGAGATTTCCCTGCCAAGAATATCAAGTACAGTTAATTTCACATTTGATGGATGTGGTATAGCAAAATGAATTTTTGTAAAAGGATTAAAAGGATTGGGATAATTCTGTGATAAATAAAAATCATTTGGTACTTCAAAGCTAATTTGTTTAACTCCAAAAACGTCTTCATATCCACCAATGGCATTAGTATTTGTAACTCCCCAGCCTTTAATTGTGGTCAGTATATTATCTGTTGAGGATTGCGTAAATCCGAAATTTGTGTAAATTCCTCCTGAAGGAGAAACATACTGGACACTAAAGTTTGCTCCACCATTAGAAGAATACAAAATTTTATTATATGAACTAACCCAGAATTTTGCCCCCATGTTGGCGACTGTATAAAAATAACCTGTATCTGGCATACCACTTTTTAATGTCCAAGTGTTACCTCTATTACTCGAATAGTAACATAAATTGCCAACTGCAATACCATAATCAGAAGAATCTGTTCTGAAAGAAATCCCAGCTGTAAAATTCATTCCTTGAAGTTGAGTTAATGTCCAATTTACACCTCCATTTGAACTTCTATAAATTCCTGAGCTATCATAACAATTGGTTCCAAACATCATAACATTTTCATTTAAATACAAAGAATTAGGATAGCCTGTTTCAGTTTCTAAAGATGGCAAATTAGATATGCTGGTATCAAATGAAATACCTCCATTATTTGTTCTGAGCAAGGTCCATCTATATCCAACAGGGTTTCCGAATCCTAATCCATATGTTGAAGATAAGAATTTTACACCGCAAATAAGACCATATTGCTGTTCAAACACTTGGGTCCAATTTAATCCGGCATCAGTGGTCCTGTAGATATATCCCCCAATTGACGCAACATAAGGTGCACAAATAGCGGTGGATGAATCAATTGAAGTAATAGAATAAACATCACAGTTTGCAGGTAGGCCGTTATTTCTGGACTGCCAGCTAGTTCCTCCATTAGAAGTATATAGAATTGAATTCTGCTCACCGCATATCCAAATGATGTTCGAATTAACAACACTTACACACCAAAATGTTTTAATGGGAGGAGGCTGAATTTGTTCATTCCATACCTGGGAATAAATATCAGAAAAAAACACAGCAATTATTAATAAAATGTAAAAGTTTTTCATAAGTGTTTCTTTTTTATTTTTTAAAGTAAGATCTTTTTTATTTTATCTAGAACACTGCAGGAAGGTTTCTCTCCTAATTCTTCACAAAATACCTTCATCATATTGGAATATTTACTTCTGGCTAAATTAATGTTACCTATATTTACATATGCTTGAATTAAATTGAAATATGCATCTTCATTTAACTTATCAACTTTTAAAAGCTTTTCTGCATAAACTGTAAGTTCAAAATCTTTTTTCTTCTTAAGATAAATATTTATCAGTGTTTCACACAGAACAATATATTTGTTTAAATATTCTTCTCTCATTTCTTCACACCATTGTTCATATTGTCCTGCAAGAAAATCACCATTGTAAAGACGAATAGCTTTTGTTGCTGAGTCTTCTTTAATATCAATACTGGATTCTGAGGATTTAACTTTATTGTAAAGTTTATTGAAATCAATAGCATCAACCTTATAATAATAATCTTCATTCAATCGAAGAATTTTATCTTCATAAATCACGAAATTTATTTCCGGAAAAGTTGAAGCTCCTGTTTTTTTATCCTTTTTAGATTTTGGTTTGTCTACACTTGTCATCCCACTATTAAATTCTTTATAAACCGGTTTAACACAGTTCCTTATATTGGTAATTGCCTGGTGAAAGATATTTTCTGCAGACTCTGCTGATAGGTCACTAAAAAACATATCCATCATTTTATCTTTGGTAAACTTTTTTTCTGGATTCAGTAACAGGTAAACTAGAATTAATTTACTTTTTTTCCTTATCCATCTTTCTTCTGTTATAGGAACTCCCCTGACAAATAATTCTATGCTTCCAAATGTAAATAATTTAATATCATATAGACATTCGAGCTCATTTTTAAGACGTAACTTGCAATCTTCTGATAACCATTGATAATTTATTTTTTCGAATAATTGCAGTTTACAATTATTGATTAGATTTTTTTCAATACCATATGAAAAAGCCAGATCAAAAAGATATCTGAAATTCAAATAATTTTGTTCAAGAAATGAAACATATTTCTTGTTTGAAGAAACAGAAAGCGAAGAAGTCAGATATACAAGTGCAGCATCCAGTGAACCGTTTTTAAAATAATAATCTGCTAAATATAGCTCCAATTGGACCTTACTATTCAACATATTATGTGACTCATAATATTTTAATGTTTTTAAAAGCAACTTCTCAAACTCAGGGTCTGTCTGGCTTTTATTCAACAGGATTGTTTTTCGCAATTCATACTCCAGAAGTTCATATTCATCATTTTGTATTATATACTTAGCTGCAAGTTCATAAAACTGAGCTGCAATTTCATATTTGTTTAAGAAAGTACTCACCTCACCCATCAGAAGATAATACCAAAAAATAAATTGGGGTGTATTATTTTTTATTTCAATATCTATTAATTTCCAGTATGAATTAATACATTCTTCATAATCCCCGCATTCAAGGCAAAACATTGCTTTAATCCTGAGAAAATTTCTTTCAAAAAATGCAGAAGGATATTTTTGAGATATTTCATAAGCTTCATCAAGGTATGCCTTTGCTTTCACATACTCACCAGCGGATGATAATAATTGAATTAAATTTAAAGCTTGAAATTTTTTGTATATATTTTTTTCATTCTTAATAACCAACTCGTAATAAAAAAATGCTTTAACTAATTCACCTTTATCTAAGTATATATTGCCTAATAAATTAAAGATTTCAGCATTATTTCCTTTTATTCCATTTTCTTCAAGTAAACTTAAACACTTGTTTATAATATCAACAACTTCATCATATTTTATGGGACCTAATCTGTAATTTATACTTGCTTGCCAATAATATAATATTACTTTATTTTCCGGCTTATGTATTTTCTCTATAGCGTCGTTAAGATAGAATAATGCTTCATCAGCATTCCCCAGTAACCGGTATACATCCGTTAATTGCACAATACAATCGGTTAACAAATCTTCGTTATTTATAAATTCATTTAACATCAGACATTCCCTGAAACATATGCATGAGTTATTAATATCACCTTTTAAAGATTTGAGTAATTTGCCTTTATAAAACTTAAGAAGATAATTATTTGAAATACATTTTTCCGGAATTTCAGAAAGCCAATTCCACAATGTATTGAATCTCAATTCATCAAAAAGGGAAGGAAATAACTTTATTATTATTTCGATTGCACACTCATATTCTTTACAGAGCAGAGCAAACTTAATTGAAGATTCAAGATCATCGTGATTTTTATAGTAGGTATATATTTTTTTTGAAAGTCCGCAAACTTCATCCCCCGTTAATGTTTTCTTCAATTTTGTAACCAAGAATTGCTTAAAAAGCCCGTGATAATTATAACAGGTGTTCTTTGAGCTTGTATCTTCAGGAAATGATTCAGTACTTTCAATAAAAATATTTTTTCGTAATAAGTAACTGATAATTTTTTGGCTGTTACTAATATTTAATATATTATTGCATGTTTCAGGATTGAAATTTTCAAGCAGAGCAGTATTAATTAAAAATGTTTTTACATCATCATCCAGGTCATTAAAGATGTCATTGGCAAAAAAATAAAATATGTTTTCAGGCAGTTCATTCTTTCCAAAAGTGGCTTTATAGAAATCCTTACCATATGACTGTAATACAAGATGAATTCCGGTTATCCAGCCGTTAATTTTTTTTCCGAATGCAGAAATATCTTCCTCACGGTAATTAATAGAATAAACTTTTTCCAGGAGAAGAATTATTTCTTTATTATCAAAATATAATTCTTTTGAACCTATATAAAGCAGATTTCTTTTAGCTGAAAGAACTGCCGTGTCAAATTTCGGTGAAGTACGGGTTGTAATTATTATGTGGAGATTTTCGGGTAAATCGGCTATTAAATTCTTAAAAGTCAGATTCAGCCATTCATCTTCTTCAAGCTTATGCAAATCATCTATTACCAGGTAAACATCATTTTTAAAACATTGCAGAAATTCATTAATAAATACTCCCAGAACTGTAGTGATTATTGTATTTAAATTATTAGGAAGGGACATGCTTTGCCGGAGTGATTCAATTACTTCAAATATATTCCCGCCAAAATTCTCCTGCAGTTTTCTTATCGAATGTATTATATAGCTTATAAAAGTGTAAAAGTTATTAACATCCTCAGTGGCATAATACCAGCAATATTGAATATCTGAAGTCAATAAAAAATCCTGGACTAATGTGGTTTTGCCATATCCTGCAGGTGATTCTACAATAATCACACTTTTCTGCTTGTTAGCAAGCATTTTATCTAATAATCGTTTCCTTGAAACGATATTATCAGGTATTTTTTTGGGGGAAACTCTATTCTGGAAAATAAGCTCGGGCATAATATACTATTATTTACAGCTTATTGATAAACTGATGTTAAATATAAACTTTTTTTTAAACATATGGTAAATATTTATTATGGTTTATAATTATTAATAATAACCTTTTGAGTAAATCGTACCTTTCACAAAAAAGTGGTTAATCTCGCAAATTCCCTCTGTTTTTCAACAATTTTCCTGTAAGGTTTTTGTAAGAAAGTCCCTAAGCTTTGAAAATAACTTTGTATAAGAAAAACAACCAAAATAGAAGGGACTATAAAAATGAAAACCGCAACCAAAACAAAAAAGAACAAAATACAGGCAAACAGCACTGACAATTTCAAATTCTACTGGATTTTTTTACCTGACGGTGCAGCCATTCAAAAACACAATGAATCCGATTACAGCCAATTCCTGAACAGTAACTACATAAGCAAATCAAACATTGACATTAACTAAAATTTAAACATAACAGGAGAAAAAAATGAAAACAATAAATTACATAGTTTCAATATTTCAGGTTATCGCAGTAATATTATACATTTTATTTTACAACTTCCAGTATTTCTACTGCATGAGATCAACTGTGATTAATTTAATAAACATCTTAATTAATTAATCTTAACTATCACTCAAATAAAACTTTACCAAAAGAATATTTGGTAATAAAAGGGCAAAGCATAAATTGCTTCACCCTTTTATATTCAGCTTATTATCTTACCAATTCGCAGAAAGAGTAGATATTAAATTAAACTCATCATAATTTGAATTATTATATATCCAGTCTCTATAAACATTTTTTTCAGCTCTTACATCAAGAGATAGATATTCGTTAAAAGCATATGTTGAATTAAGAAAGAAAATAAACTTTTTATTCATATCTTGTGAAACATCAATCCCGAAACCCGCATTGTTTGTCCAATTATTTTTGAGAACATAACCCGCAGTAAATCCGCCTGTAATTAATCGTGTATAACCGTTTAACTTATCTGACGTTTGAACCAAACCAATGTTTCCTGAAAGTGTCAGCGGGAATTTGAAGTTGAACATTTCGGTTAATGTAATATTTTTTGTAAAGCCGTCATTCCGGGATTTAAAAGTTGAATTATCCGTTATCCCTGCAGTTACAAAAGTCGATAATGTTAAACTGCTTACCTTTGTATTATACGAAGCAACAAATGTAAATGCATGTGTCTGGTCATTAGTCTTATCAGTATCATTGGAAGAGTTGTTTTTTGAAAATAACGGAATGTAGATTATTGCAAGTCGCGGGTATTTGGGAAAGTTCAATGTTAAGTTTAAAATACCCATCGTTGTATTTGACGTGAAGCTCTTCCAATTTTCTATCAGGTTATCTCTGAAATTCAGCACTTTTATACTTACAGCAATACGGTTCTTTACCAGCTTTTGGTCAAGCTTGTATTCGAACTCAAGCTTATCGTTTTGTGTAGATGAACTGCCAAGCGATTTGTAACCGGGTCCTATCATCGTTACCTTGAAATATGTCTTTGTATTTGATTTTTGGTTCTCGTATGACATTTTTCCGGATACATATCCATCTATACTGCTGGTTGACCTGGGATTGAAAATGTTCTTCAAAATTGTTGGTATTTTATCCGATGCAAGCTCAGGTGCTGTAACATCTGATGTAAATAATGATGCATTTACCTCACCTTCAATAGAGAATTTATTTCTGAAAAGGCTGAGCTTGCCTTCGGTTCCAACAATATAATTTGCTGCCGGTCTTAATACTGAATTCGTATCATTAACTTTTATTGAATTTTCAAAATCCTTTGCGAACAATGTTGTTATAAAGAAATGCGAATATTCTTTTTTTCCAATACCAAGTCTGCCTGCATAAATATTCCTGCGGAAAGTTTTGTTTTCTATCGGGTCTTTGTTCTTGAAAGCTGAACCCGCAATGTAAAATAATCCGGGATTAAACTCAAAGCTTAATCCTGTTTGAGGTACTCCGCTCAAAGTATATTTTGTCCATTCAGGATAAGTTGTGCCAATACCAAGTGATTTAAATGAGTTAAATGCTTTAAATATAAATGGCAGTCCGCTTGTGAATTTGTTCTTATATTCAGTTTCTATCTTATTTCTGTATTTTTCACCTTCTTTTGTAACCTTCTGTTCTATCTCATCTCGTTTAGATTCGAGATAATTTTGCACTTTCTGCTCAACTACATCTTTTAAAGTAGCCGGGTCAAAAGACATTCCGGCCATATTCATGCTTTGTTTTATTCCCTGCTGCCGGGTAGAAATTAATAAGTTTATCCCTAACGGAACTCCTTTTATATATAGAGTTGGATTTATCGACCAATCAGCGAACCTTTGCGGGTTGTTGGATAAAGTCCCCGTACGGTTTGAAGATTCTCCATAAATTTCCGAACTGCCCGAAAATAAAAACAAAGGAGTTTGTTTTTTCAGTTGTAATTCACTTGCTGATGATGGCTTTAACCGAAAGTTGTTAAAGGACATTGGTGGCCTATGAATCGGTATATGCGGCTTTTCCTTGCTCACCTGGAGAAAAATATTTGTGTCGTTCAAAGCTGAATAAGAAAACTCCTGCACATCACTTTTACTGATTAAGAAGTTCTCTATATAACAGCTAACCTGCCAGGCATACTTTCTTCCCGGCTTAAATTGCTTTGATGATGTGGGGTATTGATAAAAAGTATTTCTTAATCCCTGTATTTGATGAAACTCCGGATTAGATTCCATTGCATCGGTTCCGCTTTGAATGCTCATTATTTCAACCACAGAAATCATATATGTAACATTAGAAGTTGAACGCAGCGGTCTTGGCGGTGTCCACGAGAATGCCGGCAAATGAGCAGTTACAAGTTCTCCATCCTGTGGTGAGATAAGTTCACTTTGTGAAACACTTAAAACTTCCTGCATAATACATGTATTCCCAAGCGGAAGATTTGTAGCATTATCATAAAGAGTAATGCATATTTCATAAGAGCCATTTGGTAAAGTACCGGTTGTTTTGAGGACGTTTTTAATGTTATCTGCTTTTTCATCAACATCTACCGGTTCAACTTCACGGGGACTAACAATTTTAGTCCCCGGAGGTATATTCATAACAGCGGTTGTTCCTTCTACCACAACACCAAATCCTGCTTTTGTAATAATGCCTTTAAAATAACCGGAGTAAGTTGTCCCGGAATTATTTGTGGTAGTAAGTTTCCACATATCTTCAAGGTTTATTTTATAAGGAGGAGGCTGTTTTAGACGTACTATAACCTCACCCTGAGAATAAACCAGTCCGTTTGCAATGAAAACCAGGATTATTAATATGTATTTAATGTTGTTCATGTTTTAGACTTATATAAATTTTATAAAGTTTGTGAAATTGTGCTGGGCAGATTTCCACCCAGCACAAAAAATAATTCTAATGAATTTCACATTTAGAATTTATTATCATTATTTTTCTAATTCACTTAATTTGGGTGAAGGTATAGTACCTTTGTTTTCTATTACCTTTAGTTTTCTATCACTTCCCATTTGTATATCACAGCTAAATGAATTCCAGCTTAGACAATGACACCAAACACCATATGATATACGGTAAATCACGCCTACCTCAAAATTGCCATTAGCAGTTCCACCATTATAGCCGGGAAATGTAGTTGAATTATAGGTCCACCATGCTGGAAGGTTTTCTGCAATTGGAGCTGTACAATTACCACTTGCATCAATGGCGCAGACTTTCCACCAGTAACCGCAATCTCCCGGCCAATTAAATGAATGTCCTGATGGCGGTGGTGGTTGAGTTGCAATGATATTATAAGTTGATGCACTGACCCAATTTGTTTGAATTGTGAAATGAGTAGATTGTATATCAACTTGCTGCATCAATTCCTGAAGGCAAATATCATCTAAACCTACATCGTTACCCAAATAACCCTGGGTTGTAAGTACAAGCTCAATATTTGCCGAACTTGAATTTCCGGAACTCCATGTTTCACTTAATTCTGTCCAAACTCCATAATTATTTAGCTCAATTTCCGGACCTATATTAACATTATTAATTCTCAATTGCACTTTGGGATTTACAGCACCTGTTATGTGTAAACTATCAAGGTTTATTAACCATGCACAAAAAACATATTGCTTCCATGGTTGAATTTTATTTTCTTCAACCGGCTGATCAATTGATTGTTCCCACATTACAGTTGTATTATTCATGAACCCATCACATACTAAAAAGCTTCCGGTTCCATTAGCTGACGTATGATCAAATGAATGCCATTGAGGATTTATTGTATGTGCATTTTGCACTATGTTGTATGTCCCAGGGCCATAAGGTGAAGTATTATCAAACGCAGCACTTGATGTAAATCCTAAATTACCGGCATTAAAATTACCATTTACGGTTAGCGCAGGACCTGTTGGTTCATTTTCACACTCACTGCATTTAGTAACTGAACACTCACTGAATGATATATCATCTAAGGCTACATCATTTCCACCATATCCTTGTGAGGTTAATATTATTTCAATATCCGCAGAAGTAGAAGTTCCGGAATTCCAAATTATTGAGCCAACTCTCCATCCCTCTCCTTCTGAAAGTGTTTGCGGATTGCCAATAGGTATTCCATTTATTTTTAGTACTAGTACTGGATCTTCCATATTATTCGGTGGTGTGACAAGATTTCTTGCCCATGCACAAAACACATATTTTGTGTTTTTATTAACAGTGATTGAGTTTGATGTATGCCAAAGACTTGTATTTCCTGTACTAGCTCCATCACATACAAAGAATGAGCCTGATGCCGTTCCACTTGTGTGGTCAAAAGGGCTCCATGCATTATTTTTTAGTGAAGCATTTGAACAAACATCAAATTGATTAGGTGTTAATGCAGTGGTGTGGTTATATGATGCACCGGATGTAAATCCCACATTTCCTCCACTAAAATCTCCATTTGTTAAAAGATTAGGACCTTGAATTGTTCCTTCACCGCAGACTTTACATTCTAATGCATTACAAGCATTAAATGAAATATCATCTAATCCTACATCGTTACCGATTAGATATGGAATACTTATCATAACAATCTCAATTATTGCTTGTGTAGACGTACCCGAATTCCAGAATTCACTAAACGTTCTCCAGTTTTGTATATTTGTAAGTGTGACAGTACTACCTATATCAGTACCGTTTATTCTTAATTGTAGTATAGGATCCACTTCATTTTGAGGAACATTAGGTCTGACAAGATTTATAGTGGATGCACAGAAAATATATTTTGTGTTTGTATGTAAGTTTGATATATTATTTTTCCATATAACTGTTTGTAAATTTCTATTGCCATCACATACTAAAAACTTTCCCGTACCGGTACCCGATGTATGGTCAAATGAATGCCACGCAGAATTTTTAGTATTAGCATCTGCAACCACATCATACTCACCACCATTACCTAAAAATGAACCGGAATTAAAATTACTATTTACGGTTGTAAATCCTGTATTCCCGGCATCAAAATTCCCATTTATTAAAAGATTGGGACCTTGTACAGTTCCGGCATCACACAATATACATTCACTGGGTTGATCTGGCTTCTTAACATAAAAACTATCGGTACAATAAATTGTTGTCCCATTATTTGTTGAACATTCATATCTAATATATGTTGGTAATAATCCGACGTTAAGACCTACCTGCCCTATATTATAATTACCAGTTGGTAAGTAGTAGCTTCCTCCCCAACTTACCCAATTATAAGGCGGGCTGCTGGGATTTAAATTTATATTCCATCCCGAAATATTGCTTGTTGCTGAAGTAAAAATTGCGGGGTAATCCAGAAGTTTTACCCAGTTATAGGAGCTAACCGTAGTATTTATTTTAAATGTAAAGTTTCCATAATTTCCTATAATTGGCTGCAAATCGGCATCTATATTTGTACAAATGTTCACCTGCAATGTTGTAAATGACACCATATCGCTTCTGAATTTATCTGTTTTTATCATCCATGTGTAGGATTTACCATTTATTATTATTGGGGCATCTGGTGGATATTGGTATGATGTATTGCCAATCTTTTCTTTGCTATAAAATATCCTATTCTCTTTAAAAGCCTGCTCAGGTGTTTGACCGTTTTTTAGCTCTACGATTTGCAGAGTATAAGGTCCCTTCAATCCCGTTCCTGTCCAAACAAAATTAATTCCTGCATTAGCATCAATTTCTTCACCATCATTCGGACTTATCAATACAATTTGAGATAAAGATTCTTTATTAATAATTTGTTCTATACATTGCTCTACATCTGCTGTAGAACCATCTTCAAAATAAGCGGAGATACAAATGGTATATTTTCCACTGGGTACTTCACCGGTTCTTATAATCGGCTCTTCATATTTTTTATTTACCCATTTTATATTGCCGCTTTTGAAGTCATCATATCCATAAGTTGATTTTCCTGACTTTACTTCAAATGGTTTGGTTTCACCTTCAACAATGAATCCGTTGGCTTCTTCTGTTAAGGTTCCTTTAAGGTAAATTGTGATTGGTGATTTAGTTAAGTTTGTTACATCAAGCTTCCAGAGCGAACCGGTTCCCAATTTGTTTGGAGGGGGTTGGTGAAGCTTAATTTTTATTTTATCGCTGGATTGTGCCAACTGGAAAAAGCCAAGTATTAATAAGCACAACAACATCTTTGGTAAATTTTTGTAAAACATTTTGTTTTTCTCCTTATTGTTATTTTTTAATTCTGCTTCTTTGCAGATACAAAGAAGCAGATGAATTGTTAAATATATTTAACTTAATCTTCTTACTTTGAATTTTCCATTTGTTATATTGACAGGTATTGTATTATCTCTATATAGTATTCCATTGAACCTTCCAATGATAAATCCTCCTACAGGTCCGTACTCATCAACAGTAATGCTATATGGCATAAAACGCATGTAATAATATTTTAACTGGTACATAACTCCCACATATATATTTGAATTAGAGTTTGTACTATCGAATGTACCTGTCTGATTACCTGGAAATAATAAACCAAAAAGGGCTGAATCACCATAGGTTCTTTGAACCGAAATAGAAGTGGAGTTGTATTCAGTCATATAGTATCCTGCATTTAACGGCTCCGGGAAAAATACGTTTTCATTATTAAAACCATCTCCGTTTATTGTAAAGCAATTTTCTTTATCTGAAGAAGTAGTGTCACATAATAAAATATCGTCCACTATAGTAGTATCACCGGATTGAGTTGTTGTTATAGTTTTCCATGCAGATGCCAAATGTTTAAAAGCAAAAACTTCATAATTGGTATTTGCTTTTGTTGTTAATCTGTAAGTCCCGTCTCCTTCTGTATATGTACTGGAAACTTCATTTTCAGAATTTTTAAATAATAATATCGCATTAAAAACAGGTTGGTTTCCGCAAATGACTTTACCTTTTGTCAATACAAACATCTGCGGACAATCAATTTTAATGTTGCCCATGTCATACACCTGTTGATTTGCCAGAGGACCAACTGTAAAGGGCGAAATTGTAAACAATCCATGATTCCAAATTGGATGTGCTCCAACAATAAATTGTTCACCAACTGGTGCTAATCGCTGAAAATATCCCTGGGCATTAGTAAAATTCCAAATATAACCGGTCAATATAATTGCTGATGGCAATGGACGGTTATTACAATCTACTACTCTGCCTTTAATAGTTGCACTGTAATATGGCTTCAGGCAGCCCCAGCATGTGAAATGACTTACATTCCCAATATATTTATCACCTTGCTTTTGTGCTGAACCATCTTCTTTCCACATTCCGGTATTTTCATCAAAATACCATAATGGTAAACTGGCTGGTGCACTAGCAATCAAGCCGGCAGGTATTGAAAAAGTAATTGTTGATGTGTTTCCGGGTTTCAGGTAAAGCTTTTCACCTGATTGAGTATATATTTCCGTATTCACAATTGAATAAGGTGATAAAATTGCATCTGATGAATCTGACCTTCTGGCTAATAAATCTCCTCCCGGCACTACTAATGGAAATTCTTCTGACGTTGGATCAATGGTTTTTGAAATGATATAAACATCCCCTGTATAAGTTACACCGCTGGAAAGCTGCAATGAATTTCCCTGAATCTGAATACTCGTTCCATCCGGCAAGGTTACTGTTCCTCCGGTGCCGCCATTTAGATTGTATGTAACATCCATTGTTAACATACTGATGCTAATTTGTGTAACTGAATTTGCATTTGGTATTGCCGCCGATATTGCATTGAAACAACCATAACGGCTGGCTTTTACAAATACCCGTTTTTGAGGTACATTAATATCCTGAAATATATATAACCCATTATTATTAGAAATTCTTGTTTGGTCTCCAATGGTAATTTCTACACCATTTAAGACATTTCCGTTTTCATCTTGTACAATACCTATCACTGTAGTTTTAACCATCGCACCCGAACCATTATTGTTTCCGGGATTGATAACATCATCACTGCAAGAGTAAAATCCTATAGATATTGTTAATATTGCTAAAATCAAACTGAACCACTTTATCATTTGTTTTTCTCCTATATGTTATATTTTAATTCTGCTTCTTTGCAGATACAAAGAAGCAGATGAATTGTTTATTTTATCTTACTAAAATCATCTTTTTTGTTTCATTGAAATCACCTGCTATTATCTTATAGAAATATATACCACTTGATAAATCACCTGCATCGAAATCGGCATTATAATTTCCGGCTTTCAGTTCTTCATTAACAAGTACAGAAATTTCCCTGCCAAGAATATCATACACAGTTAAATTTACATTTGATGTCCATGGTATGGAAAATTGTATCTTTGTTTTAGGATTGAAAGGATTGGGATAGTTTTGAGATAATGAAAAATTATCCGGTATCCGGGTCTGCTTATTCTGAACAAAAACCACTAAACTGTCTAATCTTGCTAAAAAACTATCTTCTTCGCCATTACTTGTTAACTGGATGTTTGGAGGAAAGATAGTATTGCCCGAGAATTCACCAGTAAAAAATATATAGTTATTGCTTGCTATACTAATTCCATTACCATGGTCAATACCTGTATTACCAGTACGAATAGCCCATGCAATATTTCCATTGGATTCATACCCTGCAAAAACAATATCTGTGTTACCTGAACTGACAAGATTAATTCCGTTAAAATTTGCAGTTGAGCTGAAGGAACCCACAGTATAGACATTTCCGTTTTCTAACAAGCTAAGTGCTTCAAAATAATCGTAGTTGGTTCCCCCTCCGCTTTTTGCCCATTCCCAATTTAATGCAGTGTTTATTTTTGCAATAAAACAATCATTGATTCCGGCAGAAAATAAATTAATAGTTCCAAATTGTATGTTTTGATAATAAAAACCGCAGATATAAATTTCATTAGAAGCCGAAACTGCAATATCAGTCGGCCAAACACCATCAGTATTTCCTGAACTCTGTAGTCCGGAAAGCGCATTACCATTGTTATCGTATTTTAAAATAAAAGCTGCTGCTCCATTTGCAGTAAAACTAATGCTTCCAAACAAAGCTGATGATGTGAAAGTACCTGTTATAATAAGATTTCCCGAATTATCAAACGCTGAACCATAAGCAGCATCGAAATTAGAACCACCTCCTTTTTTTGCCCATTGAAAGTTACCGGAGAAATTTAACTTCGCTAAAAATACATCTGCCCATCCACCTGAAACCAAATTAAATGGTCCAAATTGAGCATTGCCATAAAATTGCCCGGTAATAAACGAATTACCGCTTTCATCCACAATTATATCATCAACGAAATCATGCTCAGTACCTCCGCATGAAATAACCCATTGAATAAGCCCGGAACTATTATATTTAGCTACAAAAATGTCACTTGCGTGTCCATTTGCTGAGATTGATAATCCACTTCCAAAGTTTATTGTACTGTCATAATCACCGGTTACAAAAACATCACCGTTAGAATTTACATCTACTGCTCTTCCAACAATGTGACCATATTGTGAAGTACTTCCGGCTTGCTTCACCCATAACAAATTACCTGTGGAGGAATATTTTGCAACATACAAATCATTCGCACCTGTTGAGTAAATTGTTTGGCTTTCAAATGTTGCCGGTCCTTTAAATCTTCCTGTAACATATGAGTTTCCCTGAACATCACTTACAACACATTTTGAAGCATCACTAGATGGACCTCCGGATCTTTTTGCCCACATAAAACTTTGTGCCTGTATAACTTGTACAAAAACAATTAGAATGATAATTATTAATATCTTCATATTAATCTTTCAAAAAATATTTTTCTTTTTAATGATTGATTTAAATTTCGATTATGTAAAAACGCTGCATTGATTATGGATTTAAGTCTACTTTTCCTTATCATGGCTTTCAGAAATAAAACTACAGGATTAACATTTTTAAATAAGACCAGGTTTTAAATATAGGATTCTTAATAAGTGAAAGTAGTGTGACTTTACACTTTCCTTTGTTTTTCAAGAAAGTATTATTGTTAATATATTAATTTTAAGTGTATCCTGTTATTATGGCCTTTTAACAGGGAAGTTCAAATCAATTATATTTCTTCTTTTTTTCTGACAGTTTTTTTCCTGTCTGATTTTCTTGTTCCGCCCAATAAATTAATTTCATGTGCATCAATTCCAAACCTGCTTATGGCACCTGCAAGAACAGAAGTGAACATATCAGAAAGTATTCCCTCTGCTTCTTTTATTTTAACAGCTTTTTCATCTGCCTTGCTTAATATTTCATTATATTCGCTTAAGAGATGCTTACATAGGTCAATCTGCCGGTTAAAGTGCACCTTGGTCAAAGGTATTCCAGGACCACCATAGTCTATTTCATTACACATATCATCATCTATTTTTTTCATAGCTGAATACCTTAATAATGCTTTTTCCATAATCCGGGTAGGTTTTCTTTTTCTCAGTGCCATAGGTTTATTTATTATGCATTTTCTGTGTTTTTTGAAGAAATAGGTGGTTTTGTTCCAGTATTTATTGATTCTCTTGCAAATGTAACAGCTTTTGTTCCTTTGGCAAAAGAATCAAAAGCTATTATGTGAACTGTTTTTAAAACGTGGAATAAAAAAAGTATTTATTAATTGGTTGTTTTTACTGATTTTATATTACTGATGTGAATTTTCTTAAAAAAATTAATTCAGGCCAATGAAGAAAAGTGATATAACTGAGCTGCTCAGCTGCCTTTCTAAAGATGAATTTAAAAAACTAGGTGATTTTATTAAATCGCCATTCTTTTCGATTCCAAATAGAATTCATAAACTGTATGATATTTTTTATTCAAAATACACACAAGATAAAACACCGGAAGTATCACGTGAAGAAATAGCAGAATTAATTTATCAGGATGAAGAAAAAAGAACTGATAGTAATATCAAAAAGCTTATATCTGATTTTGTCAGGACATTTGAACTGTTTTTAATACACCTGGAATTTGAAAGACAAAATGAAGAAGAACATCAACTCCTGCTTTTAAAACATCTCCGAAAAAAATGTTTGACAGATAAATATGATATAAAATTCCAGGATTTAAAAAAACATTATTTAAAAAATACAAAGCGCGATGAAGAATATTATAAATTTGGCCTTGATTTAATAGATGAGGAGCTAAGTTACAAATTCAGTAAAAATATACTTGAAAACCCGGAACTTGAACAGGAGAAATCACTCCGCATAGACCTGAACTTTTTATATTCCAAGTTACATATCTTCCAGGCAATGTTTTCAAGACAATATTTCCTGGGAAATGCCCCCAAATATGAATGGGAGTTTCTAAATGAAATTAATGCATTTGTTAAAGAAAATATTGTATTCCTGAAAGAGAGCCATTACACAATTTATATAAATTACCTACTGCTTAATTTATTATTATCACCGGACCAAAAAGAATATTTTGATGAAACAAAACAATATCTTCTGGAAAACGAAAAGCTTATCCAGACAGATGATAAGGTAGCCTTTTTCGACCAGTTAATAAATTTTTGTATGTTAAAAGTAAATAATGGTGAAATTGAGTTTGAAAAAGATATTATTGAACTGGTAAAAAAGGAAGATGAACTTGATATTATTAAAAGAGCGAATGAATTGGATTTTGTAACTTTTAAGATAGTAATTGAATCCTGTATCGGACAGAAAGAATTTGACTGGCTTGAATATTTTATCGTAAAATACGGAAAGTTAATAAATCCCGAATACAGGGATAATATAATTAATATTTCTTATGCAAAATTATACTTATACAAGAAAGATTATCAAAAGGCACATCAATATCAGGAAAATATCAGTTACATAGATTATTTTCACTACATTGATGCAAAGCTTATATTAGCCAGGATAGGATATGAAACAGGTGACATAGAAGAACTATTAAATGCTGCGGATACTGTAAGAAAATATTTGAAATCACATAAGGAAATTCCTGCTAATTACTACGAAGGATATTTAATGTTCATTAATTCCCTTTTAAAGCTGCTAAAGCTCCAGGAGGATTCAATGGAGTACGAAAGTGATGATATGAACATTAACTACTTTATAGATGAATTAAAGGTACAAAAGAAGTTTATCTACGCAGGAAACTGGTTAATAGAAAAAGCAGAAGAGCTGTTAAAGCAAAAAAGCAGGGTTTAACCCTGCTTTTTTAGTAATAAATAATTATTTAGTGACCAATTGGAGGGATAATAATAGGATTACCATCGATTGTTGTATCTATTGGTGTACCGGTTGAATCTTCAGGGTCGCAAATTATACTTTTGTCTTGAGTACTCTCATAAGTTGAAGAAACTGTTGTGGATGTTGTGACTGCAAAAAGAACTGCAAATGCTGTAAAGATGGCGTAAAAGGTTAAGTTTTTCATTGTTTTTTTCTTTTAAGGTTTAAAAATTATTTTTTGTATTCCCCACTGTCTTTTCTTTTGTTCAGCAGTGTTGATACAAAGTTATTTTTGAACCTTATCGGAATTATTACAGAAACCTTACAGCAAAAAATTGTATGCGAAGAATCGGATGAAAAGCTTTATTAATTAATAAACAGAAAGGGTACTTTTAATAAAAAAAATGACCGAATCTATTGTATTCACAAGATATAAGAAAATGTGGACATGTGTTGTTATTGGCAGAAATTCATAAGTAATTAAATCTATCAGCAATGAACAACATATGGTCCAATATGATTACCGCGTAATTACAGAAAAAGAAATATATAAATATACAACTACCGAAGGCGGAGAATATACCGGTGCAGATTATTCAGTTTTTATAGAAGTAAGAGGAGATTCTGTTAAATCTACTGTTACAATAACCACTGATTTTGCAGGCGTGTGGCAGGAATTAAATCCAATTTCAGGTAACATGGATAAGGGAAATCAAAAACTATATTCAAATGGACGAATAGAAAAAAAGATTTTTGATAAGCTGGAAAAAGAATTGCTGAATTCCGGATTGTAACCATATTCAATAAAATCGTATTAATAAAGAAATTCTTATTCTGTAAATGCCCGGATTGGCAAGCAAACAAAGTTATTTGACAATATTTTGCTGTTAACAATTAAGGATATGCAAGAAAAAAAATCCCGATTTGTTGTTTCTGCTGTTCAGAAGAAATATACAAAGGGTATCTATAAATATAGAAAAGCCGGTTCATCATTGAAAGAAAAAAATGATAAACTATATACTTACATTACTACAGGAATGGAGAATAGAACTTTTTCGTGGAATAAAAAACAGAACCTGATATTTATAAAAGAACATTAAAGGATTAGCAAATAAATTTTGCTGTGCAGCTCAAATATTCCATTATGCTCTTACGCAAAAGAGGCAAATAAAGGAGTTTTAATTGCAAGCCATGACCGCAGGATTATTAATTTTGCGGATAATGTAATAAGAATTGAAGATGGAATGATATTAAGAAATTAACAAATTTTTGGTTTTTTTTGTGTATAATTATTCCGGAATATTATTAAATAATCATTTTTTTACAATAATATTACAACATTGCCTGAATTTTTTTAATGTTCTTTTAAAAATTTCTCTTTGACAATACAACTTATACAATTTATTTTAGTATTAGCGATTGTCTTATTGATGTCGTAAATTACAAAAATTTGATAGCCGTGCGGATAAAATATTTTATCTGAAATTTTCAACTAACTGAGTGATATACCTAACTATTTTCGGTTAACTACTTATTCATCTCAATACATTTAGTTGGTATAAATACAAAGACTAAATCCGTATCTATTCTGAAAAACCTGTAAACATACATTGATTTTATAATCGATACAACATGTTTTATTTATTACCTGTTTATACATATTCAATCTGATTTGTATTAACTAAATATCACCTGACAGGTCAATACAAAATACAAAAACTAAATAATAATTTGTCATAATTCATAAATTTAAATAACTATGGAAACACCAATTATTTATTCATTTTTACTTTATATTTTATACTTAGCTTTACCATTGTTACCTGCTATTGTGATTCTTAAACTTTTTCCAAAAACTCCAATCAAAGCAACAGGTATGATTGGAAATTTGCAGATTAATACATCAGGCGCATTTGCAGCTTATGTTATTGTTGCAACAATGAGCTTTTTTCTGGTAAAAAATATTGAAGGACACATCAAAGACAGCTGTCATCAGGTCTGGACAGTAACCACTAAAATCACTTTTTTTGATAAAAATGGAAAGCAGATAGAAGGCGATGTTGATCAAATAATCGATGGAGTAAAAATAGATTTTGAGCCACCCATAGAAAGAGTTAAAAATTCAAGTTTGGCAAAATTCTGTGTACCTACAGATGGAGAAACTCCAATTATTACATTCGGTTACCCGAAAAAATTTAATTCGAAAACTTTTCCGTATGACATGAAAAAAAACGAATATAAAATTGATGAAGCTAATAGAACCATAAATATCGATGAAGTCCGCCTTATAAGAACTGAAGATTTAAATTCATATAAACAGCAGGATGCAGAAACATCTCCGATAAAATTTAATTCTCTCGATGAAGATTCAGGCCCCCCTATTGAGGAGAATAATAATTAAAAAAATATAAATAAATTAATCATATGAAGAACATAATATATTTAATTCTATTTTTCTTTATTTCTTTTTGCCTAAACACTTTTTCGCAAGCTCAAAATATAGATATTAAAGGTCAGGTTATAAAATATAATAAATTCGAAAAAAGTAATGTTCCCTTTAATAAGGTTACTCTTGCCCTTTATAAATTAAATACTCAGGATAAATCATGGATTCTCATATCAAAAACAATTTCTGACGAAAATGGAGAATTTTATTTCTATGATGTTCCTGTAGGAGAATATTACATCCAGGTAAATAAGAAGAAAAATTTCAAGATAAATGTTATTCCAATTGATAAAAGTAAATATGATTATCTGGAACTGCCTGTTTTAAAATATAAATAGGTTTTTATAACAGATAATTGAAGTAACATTTCCGGTTAGATTCATTGTTTTTCGGAAGACAGATGAATATTCAGGTCCCTGGTAATTTCTTTATTGAGATAAGACAAATATTTACAGAACTAACACCTCTGAAAGGAGAAATTAACAAATTGGGAAATAATTTTTTCATATCAGATGAGGCAGAAAGAATCCATACTGAATCTAACGTTATTGATATTCACTGCCATCCCTCACTAAAGGTAAATTTATTTGATTATAAAATATATTTACCGGAACACCATTATTTATTTTTCGACATTGAATCTCCAAAAAAAGATGAAATCTTTCACATGCAATATGATTTGCCGAAAATGTGTGCAGGCGGTGTTAAAGGAATATGGGATTCTATTTATATTGTTGAAAGAGGTCTTATTGATCATTCCGACCCTCTCAAGTTTGCTTATTGGCTGACTAAAGGATTGGGTCTAAAATTTGACCGTGCAGTAGAAAATAATGAAACACCCGATAAGCCGTTTTACCAGACGCTTCAGTTAATGGAGACAATGGAAGCACAAATGATAAATGCACAGAAAAAGGGATTTAATGCTATTTATGCCAGGTCATTTGACGAATTCCAGCAGGGTATTCGGGATGGGAAAATCTGCTTTGTTCACAGCATTGAAGGTGCTCATATACTTGGAAACTGCCTCAGTGATCCAAATGTTTACTTGCAGCGGATAGAATCATTATCCTATTCTGGGGTATGTTCAATTACTCTGGGACACTTCATGCCGAATAGTATTTGCTTTCCTCCTAATGGTATTTCTCCATTAACAAAGGAGCATATGGGATTTCATTATAATTATGAACCGAATACATATATAGGTTTGACTCAAACCGGAAAAGATGTTGTAAGCTTAATGCTTGATCTGGGGATGATAGTAGATTTGAATCATGTTTCACCTGCTGGCAGAACAGATGTGTATTCACTCAACGAAGCCAGAGGAAGCGGGAACATGAGACCTCTTGTATTTTCCCATATAGGAATAAGGGAATATATTCCTAATGAACTATCAGCTCCGGATGAAAGAGAAATTTTGAAAATAAGGGATTGTAACGGTGTAATTGGCGTAATTTTTATGAACTACTGGCTTAAAGGAACTGAAAGCGGGCAGGATGAAGGTATAGATAATATTATTCAAACAATACAAAGAATAGCACAAATATGCGCAGAGACTTCAAGTACATATGAAGATGATTTAAATTACAACCACATAGCCATCGGCAGTGACATGGATGGTTTTACTCAACCGGTAGATGACTTGTATAAAGCTTCCCAGATGCAAAGACTCACCCAGCGTATGTTAGATAAAGGTATAAAAGAAGAAAATATTAAAAAAGTCCTGGGCGGCAATGCAATGAGAGTATTAGAATTAGGCTGGGGAAAGTAAGAAACCGGTTTATAAAAATATAACAATTTTAAAACAGTGATTTTTTAAAAGTAATTGACCGCCAGGAGGTAAAAAATGTTATTAATAATAAGCGACCTGCATATTTCAGACGAATCCACATCTAAAAATGTTAATCCTGCTGCATTTGAATTGCTAAAAAATGAAATTATGACGGTAGTTAATAGTAATAAGGAAGTAAAAGAGATTCATATTGTATTACTTGGTGATATATTTGATCCTGTAAGAACAGATTACTGGCTTAGAAATGCAATTCCGCGTAATGAACGGCCATGGGGCGGAATACTTGACAGCGATACCGGTATGAATAATAATGCCGACCTTGTTGAAAGACAATTCACGGATATTTTTAATGATATTTTTAAAACACTTGCTTCAATCGCATTTACAGACATGCTTAATGAAATATCCGTTATCAGTAATCTTGAAACAAAAGTAACATATGTAATAGGCAACCATGACAGGATATTCAATAACTACCCATCATTGCAAAAGATGCTGCGTAATAAATTAAATAAAGTCACCAAAGATGGCACAAGGGATGACCTGTTTGAATTTTGTAATGTACTCGATGCCCTTGAATACGGTGTTCGTGCACGGCATGGGTATGAATGGGACGAAAACTGCCACAGCTGGCAGTTTTTAACTAAAGTGCTAAAACCCGGTTCAAAAGTGGGAAGATTTGATTGCGATGTCTATAAAGTAATGTCATTGGGTGAGGTAATTACAGCTGAACTAATGGGAGGCATTATTTACAGGATTAGCCAGAGAGTTTCTGAGCCTGAATTTATTAATAATGTTAAAGATGCAAATAATGTCAGGCCATTATCTGATGTCTTTTTATGGCTTGAATGGTTTGGCAGGGATAAGTTACCGGATAAAAAACAAATTATCCTTAATGCTTTAAGGGAATCAATAGACGGGGTATTAGAATCTGAATTTGCAAGAAGATGGGATAATCTCGTTAATGAAATATGGCTTTTCAGAGGTGATCTGACAGACAGGCTGGACCAGCTTGCAAGCTTTATTAAAAATAAGAGCTTTGACGAAATTAAAGTTAATCTAATGAGAGGATTAGATATATATGAATTTTTTGATAATATTTTCGGAAACGGAAAGGATGAATATGTAAACGGAGCCAAAGAAGAATTTGAAAAAGGCAAGTTACCCATAAATATACAATACATACTTTACGGACATACTCACGATGCAAAAAGCAGGTATTTTTCTAATAAAGTGAACGGAAAAACACAAATGTATATTAATACAGGTACCTATATGCCTTTAATTGAAAGAACATTAAATAAAAATGATTTTTCTTCAGCACACCGCATGACAATGGCATATTTTTTCAAAAGTGATGAAGATACAAAAGACAGAGTGGGTAATGGTCCTACTGTAGATATCTGGAATGGAATGAGAATGAAAGTGTATGCATAAATGAAAACGACAGAAGAGCTTATAATGATTGACATTACATCTTTTATAAAAAATAATATTTAATGTTCCTTTTTGATTTGGCTTTATTATGATTATTAAGTAATTTTGGCTATTAAAAGTCTGTATTGAAAATACAAAATTATCTGTGTATAAATTTAAATATTTTTCATTTGCTGTATTCATCGTAATCATTTTTCTTTCCTGTTCAAAGAAGCAAATGCAATCCGGGACAGATATAAAGAAAGATAATGATTCGCTTAAAACATTTGCTTTATCTGAAGGACAAAAAAAAGTTCTTGCCGGAGCAAAGAAATGCCTTGAGGATAAATTTGATTATGATATGGGTCAGGCATATCATGTTCTTACATACTTAAACGGCGAAAATACCGGCTCCCCTGTTTTTCCGAATGGCGACCTGGAGCCTAATTTGGGTGTATGCACTGATGTCACAATCAGAGCATTACGATTCGGAGGAGTGGTTGACCTGCAGGAAGTTATATACAATGATATTAAATCAAACCAAAGTGATTACCCTATGAAAAGATGGAACGCAAAAAAGCCGGATAAAAATATTGACCACAGGAGAGTTCCGAACCAGATGATATGGTTTTCAAAAAATTGGAATACAATAACAGACGACGATTATCAGCCCGGAGATATTGTAGCGTGGGACATGAATGAAGATTCATGGGGTGATCATATTGGTATAGTATCTGATAAGTTCTCTGAAGATAAGATATACCTGGTACATAATTTTCCAAGTCCTGGTTATGTAGCAGAAGAAGATGTATTAAACAGATGGAAAATTATAAGCCATTACAGGATAAAAGAATAATAAAATAAATCCGAACCCCGGTAAACTACTGCTGTGTTGAAAACAAAAATTCAGTTCTTTATACTGTAATTTGAAAATCCCCGGGTAATTTCTGTTCGCACTCATCCATATCACAGCAGGTGTGGCATACTCTTTTATGAGCTTTAAAATTTTCAAGATCCACATCAGGTGATAAATAACCTTCTTTTACAGGTTCTTTTCTCAGCAGGTCTGTGCTGAGATATTTTTTATTATCGTCAGCAAAAACAGTAACTACAACAGCGTCATCACCTATTTCATTTTGGACTTTTAAAGCTGCAATAAAATTAGCACCGGAAGATATACCGACTGCCAGCCCAAGCTTTGATGCAAGCTTTTGTGCCATTAATATAGAATCTCCGTCATTGACCGGAACAATATCATCCAAATTGTCCAGCTTAACAATAGATGGAATAAACTCATCTGATATACCTTGTATTCTGTGCTTACCGACTTTATGCCCGGTGCTCATTGTTGGAGACTCAGCCGGTTCCATAGGATGAATACGGATATTACTATTATGCTGGCTTAGATATTTTCCAACCCCCATTATAGTGCCGCCTGTTCCTACACCGGCAACAAATGCATCAGGCTTTAATGAAGCAAATGCAAGCTGCCACCAAATTTCAGGACCGGTTGTTTTATAATGTGCTTCTACATTGGCTTCATTAGAGAACTGGCATGGCAGAAAAATATTTTCCTCATTTTGTGCAAGCTCTTCCGTCATTTTGATGCTTCCAAGAAAACCACCTTGTTCATGCGATACGGGATGTATTTTTGCTCCCAAGCTTGTAATAAGGTCAACTCTCTCGCGGCTCATCCAATCAGGCATAAAAATAGTTACAGGATGACCGAGTGCTCTTCCTAATGCAGAGAATGATATTCCCGTATTACCGCTGGTTGCTTCAACTATAGTATCACCCGGTTTAATTTTTCCCTGTTCATATGCGCTTTGCAATATATATAATGCCATGCGGTCTTTTATGCTTCCCGTCATGTTCATATTTTCAGCTTTTGCATATATAGTTCTTTTTCTGCCTTTATAAGTAAAGTTAATTCCGAGTAAAGGTGTATTGCCAATTATATGGCTGAGTCCTTTAAACCTGCTCATTGTTAATACCGGCGATACTGCAGTTTGATGCATTTTTATAAACTTAAATTTAAATTCTTTAATGATTCTTACGTAAATTACGCAACTTTATTGAATGATAAAAATAAAAAATTTATCCTATTTAAAAATACGTTATTTTGATTCTGATTTTCTGTCGTATTATTGAAAATTTTCGAAATGTTAAGCAAACAATTTATATCTAAATTCATATTACTAACATTCCGGTCTGTTCCAAAGGTATTCTGCACACCTTTAATTCCCAAATACCTAAAAAAGCCGCTCTTTTTGCATAAATTCCCGCCTAACTAATTTCGTTATACTTTCTCATTGATAAAGTATTGTATATAAGGTATTTTGCATAACCTCGTAGAAATATATCATTTAGATCGGATACAAATCCACTGAATGTAAGGGAATGTGAGAAAAAACACACAGCTGTTTCTATTCCGTAAATTAACTTAGGAGTACTATATAAATGAAATCGAAACACACAAAATTTATCCTATCGATAATTCTTGTTTTTATTTTTAGCTTTATCGGATGGGATAACCCCATGTATCAGGGAATTACTGATTTTTATTATTATAAAGATGCACAATTTCACCTGACAAAGAAATCTGACGGGCTGTTCATTAAATTAAACACACCTGTCAGTGAGAGCAGGTTCAAAGAAATTATTGGAAACTATTCTGTTATCCAATCACCCGCATCATTTGATGTAAAAGAGACAAAACATTTTGTCCAGTTAAACACGCCATTAACCGATGCAGGAATTACTAACTTAGTAACTAACATCATCAGTAATAATGATGTAGAATACTGCTCACCGGTTTTTTCACCCGATAACGGCAAAACACTTATCGGGGTAGAAAATGAAATTATTGTTCAGTTCAAGTCAACACAATCTTCGACTGACATTCAAAATTATATAAAAGATAATAATTTTGTAATTGCCCAAAAACTGGATTTAACCGGCGGTGCTTCTTATATTTTAAGAACACATAAAGACAAGTATGCAATAGACGCAGCAAATGAAGTTTACAGATCAGGAATAGTGAACTGGTCAGAACCCAATCTTTATTTCACAAACCTGCTTTGCTATACACCTAACGATGAATTTTACTCGCAGCAATGGTCAATAAGAAATGCCGGTAATAATATTCCCGGAGGAATCACCGGCGTTATCGATTGCGATATGGATGTTGACAGCGCCTGGGATATTAATTTAAGTTCCAATAAAGTTAAAATTGCAGTTATAGATACAGGTGTAGATACACTGCATGAAGACCTTGCGGCAAATATGGTTGTTGGCTCGGGTTATAATTTTTACAACAATACACCGGGTGCATATGATGACGGTAACCACGGAACAGCATGCTCAGGTATAATTGCAGCATTGGGAAATAACATACTCGGCGTGTCCGGTGTTGCTCCGAACTGTAAGATTATTCCGGTAAAATGGCTTAGCTCAGGTGGCAGCGGAAACTATACAGGAGCAATTAATTCTACTATCTATGCTTACCAACAGGGTGCATGGGTATTGAGCAACTCGTGGGGATTTGTCGGCGGCTCAAGCACAGCACTTGACCAGGCAATAACTGACGCCGCTACTTTAGGCAGAGGTGGTAAAGGCGCTGCTTTCGTAGTTGCATCAGGTAATGAGAACGGTGCAATGAGATATCCTTCAAACACACATCCTAAAGTTATTGCTATTGGAGGCGTGAGCCCATGCAACCAGAGAAAATCTCCCTCAAGCTGTGATGCTGAAACATGGTGGGGTGCAAGCTATGGCGCAAATCTTGACCTTGTTGCACCATGTACAAAAATATATACAACAGACAGAACAGGTTCTGTCGGATATTCAACAACAAATTATATTGCTACATTTAACGGAACATCCAGTGCTACTCCAAATGCAGCAGGCGTTTGTGCACTTGTGTTATCATTGGATTCAAATTTAACATTCGATACACTAAGAGCAAGAGTAAATTATACAGCAGTAAAAGCCGGAAGTTACTCTTACACACAGCCGGGACCCAGAAATCTTGGCGGCTGGAATAATGAAATGGGTTATGGAATTATCAATGCATATAACTTACTGAAATACACAACACAATCACTTGGTCCGGTTATTACACATACACCGCTTCCTAATACTGAAGATCTTTGGGGCCCTTATAATTTGACTTGCGTTATTACACCATCAGGTTCACCTATTAACCCTGCATTAACTAAACTGTATTGGTCAAGGAACAACCCGGCAGTTACAGACAGCTCACTGTTGATAAATTCATCAGGCAATACCTGGATTGCAACTATAGTAGGCAACGGAACATCAGCAACATACAGGTATTATATCAAAGCAACAGATAACCTTAACAGGGTTGTAAAGAGTCCTTTAAATGCACCGACATCTCTTCACACCTTTATTGCATCTTCAGATGTAACACCACCGGTAATAACATTTACACCACTACCCAATATCCCGAAAACAAACTGGCCGGCTGCAGTCAGACCGGTTGTAACAGATAATGTCGGAATTGATTCCGTTTGGGTGATATGGTATAAAAATAATACCTCAACTGGTATTAAACAATTTAAACTGATTGATTCACTTGGCGGAAACTACTACGGCTTGTTCAATTCAGATACATCACAAGTAGCTGTCGGTGATTCCATATTCTACAGGATAATAGCACAGGATATATCTGCAAGTCATAACAGAGATTCAACAACTATGTATTCGTTTAAGATTACGGCAACAACATCTTTCTGTGCAGGTACAGGTACAACTCCAGCGCCTTATCCGTTCAATACATACTGGCATGATTCAAAAACCCAAATTTTATATTTGGGCAGTGAAGTTCCGGCCATTTATGGTTTTAATACCGGAATAAACAAAATCGGATTCAATGTGATAAGTGCTTCATCACAAACCATGAAAAACTTAAGGATTAGAATACAAACAACCGATTCCTCATCATTGAATGGTTTTGTTTCATCGGGAACTTGGTTTACAGTCTATAATGAAGACTACACAGTTCCTGATACAGGTTACCAGGAAATAACGTTTTATGCAGTATATCCTTATCCAATAGCAAAAAATTTCATTGTTGAGATATGTTTTGATGATACAAGCTATACAGAGCCATCATCTATATCCAGCACCGCAAACCCGGGCAAAACATGGGAACAGCATTCGGATGACAGTTCAGGATGCGCATTCACATTGGGCTCAGCAGCGGCAACCAGGCCGAATTTCTGCTTCAACATGGTTCCAATAGAAGGCATTCAGAATTCACAGAATAATGTTCCGAATACTTTTACATTGTCACAGAACTTCCCGAATCCTTTTAATCCATCGACTAAGATTATGTATTCGGTTCCAAAACAAAGCGTGGTGAAACTTGTTGTATATGACCTGCTTGGAAAAGAAGTTGCAGTACTTGTGAACGATGTAAAGCAAAGAGGAAATTATGAAGCAGTATTTAATGCTTCAAATTTTGCCTCAGGAATTTATATTTACAGGATTGAAGCCGGAGATTTTGTAATGAGTAAGAAAATGGTACTGATAAAATAATAGCGAATTAACGCGAGTTAAATAATTAGATTTATTAAGGCGTTCTGAATAAGGACGCCTTTTTTTATAATTTAATCAACTCCTGACTCTCAGACTCTCAGACTCCTGACTCTCAGACTCTCAGACTCCTGACTCTCAGACTCCTGACTCTTTAGTGCACTTTTCAATACATATTTTTTTGAACATTCCAAAATCTAACCAAATCCGTGAGTATCATTTTTAGACAATGTTACGACATGCTTTATTTCAATTTCATATTATCAAAGAACGGTATTGAGTGATAATACGTATCACTATACAAATGTATATACGATATTTGCATTTGTCAAGTTTTTCATAAAAATAGTATGGAGTGCGTGTAGTGCTTAGTGTGTATAGAGTGTTTAGAGTGCTTTTTAAGCAATTTTAATCAATAGATAAATAAAGAGGTAAGGATTCCCCTCTCGAGAGGGGAGGGAGCGAAGCGGAAGGGGTGTGTCCTGAAATAAACCG
>RPQH01000005.1 GCA_003820375.1 Ignavibacteriota bacterium | reverse complement strand
TATTTTAATTCAGAATATCTACTGTCAAATTAATCAGCAATGGAAATGGGTATATCCCATGCCGCAGGGCAATACACTTAATTGGGTAAAAACATTCTCAGCAACTCATTGGATTGCTGCCGGAAACAACGGAACATTTATTCGTACAACCAATGCCGGTGCTTCATGGGATATTTTTACAAATGCCGGCGGTACATCACCAACAACGAAACAGGGTAAAAATTTATACACCGGTTGGTTTTTTGATGCTTCAACAGGGCTTGTTTGCGGAATTAATAAATGGATTGCAAGAACAACTAATGGCGGCACTAACTGGGATTCTATCGGTACGCTGGTAACTGATGATTATACTGTTTTTGAAGCAATGCATTTTATTAACAATGCTACAGGTTTTATTGGCGGAGGTTTAGTTATATTAAAAACTATCAACGGAGGTTTGAACTGGACTGCTTTGCCCGGAATTAATGCATCTGTAAGATGTATTTATGCCCTTGATGAAAACAATATCTTTTTCGGTACAACCGGATATTTTTTGAAAACCACTAATGGCGGCAATAACTGGATAACCTATTCCACAGGTATATATTATACAAATGAAATTTTATTTTCAGATATTAATACCGGATTTATATGCAGTAATGGAGGGACTATTTTTGTGACTACCAATGGAGGTGTAAGCTGGGTTTCAAAAGAAACAACATTATCTTCGTCTAACAGTATATATAAAACATATTTGCCATATGGAAATTCTTTTATCGAAAATTTTAATGGTACGGTATTTCCGCCATCCGGCTGGAGAGCCGTTAATGTACTTGGCAATTCTATTGTTTGGGTCAGATCAACCACCGGACCGCATTCTTCACCTGCCAGTGCTCTGATTATTAACGATTGTAATATCTCAACAGGCGGCGGATTGGATTGGCTCATATCTCCGCAGATACATATTAACTCCGGTGATACACTTTCATTTTGGATGAAACCGCTTTTAACAGGTTTCACTGATTCGTTATGTGTAAGAGTCTCCGCTTCCGACACAGCACTTTCTTCCTTCACAACAAGAGTATTATATTTAGCAGATGGGGCAGGATATCCTGCATCTTCTGTATGGACAAATTACAAAGTAAGCTTAAATTCATTGGCTGGGCAAAATGTTTACATTGGCTTTAAACATCAGGATATGTGCGGAGACGGGATATTCCTGGATGATGTTTCAGTTATTTCCCAGACTGTTCAGTCGTTAAAATTATATGTTATTGGTGATCCTAATGATATAGCTTTTACAACAAATTTAGGTGATAACTGGACAAAAATTTCTATTCTTGAACCATTCCAGAAATATTCATCAAATTGGAATTCTATGAGCATGGTTGGTTCTATTTGGGCTATGTGCGGATATGATGGTATTTTCAATGTCTCCACAAATAACGGTACAAATTGGACAACTAAAAATAACCGTTTAGTAGGCAGCATCTTTTATGATGTTTGGTGTTTTAATGGAAACGGAAAAGTTTGGGCTGTTGGCAGCCAAAGCTCAGAAAATTCATCTGACCAGGTATTGTATTCGTCAAATGGAGGAGTAACCTTTCAACCTCAAACAGTCAGCGGCTCAAAGTCTACATACGAAAGCATATGTATGGTCAATGAGAACACCGGTTATATTTGCGGCAGTTATGGTGCTGTAAGAAGAACTTTTAACAGCGGACAAACATGGGATTCATTATTTACTTCTATTCCTAATAATAATTATTTAAATAAAATTGATTTTGTTAATATAAATACCGGTTGGGTATTTTCATCTTCAACAAATGCAGGCGGTCCTATTTGGAAAACCACAAATAGCGGACTGATATGGACAGCACAGTCTCTAACGGATACTGCATCAGGCGGAAAATCTATTAGTACTGCTGACATGATAAATGAAAATTTGGGCTTTTGTATTTCCCAAAACACTTTAGTTCATATGACGACAAATGGCGGTAATAATTGGTCCGCAAAAACACCAAGATTGTATTCAGGATTTATTTATGAAATTAATATGGTATCGGCTTCCGCGGGATACGCATGCGGAACTGGAAAATTGTTCAGGACAACTAATCAATGGGCAAGTTATGATACTATTATCATGCCTTTTACACACGGTTTCAGTGCAATAAAATGGCTGGACATGAATAATGGTTTTGCTGCGTCTGGTAATGGTTTTGTTCTTAGAACTACTAATGGTGGTAATGTTTGGGAATTTATGCTAACATCTGTTTCAGGTGTAAATGGTATGTTTGTTAAAGCTATAGACACTGCATACATTGTAGGAGGATATGGCAATATATTGAAACTGGGAAGAGGACCTGTTGGTACAACAACTTCATGGGAGAACAATATACCTGAACAATATTATCTGGGACAAAATTATCCTAACCCGTTCAACCCGGTAACTGAGTTTAAGTTTGGGTTATACAATAAAGCAAAAGTAAGCTTAAAGGTTTATGATATTACCGGAAGATTAGTTCAAACATATTTTGATAATTTAGAGCTTAATGCCGGTACAATTACTGTAAAATTTGATGGCAGTAATTTAGCATCGGGTGTTTATTTTTATACCCTCTTTGTGGATGACAGCAGGATTAATACCAAGAAGATGGTTCTAATCAAATAGTGAGATAAACTATGAATCCTTATACACTCTAAAATTCTTAATAAACTAACCGTAAATACCATAAAAACATTAGTTTTTTGAGTATATTTATTCATTTTTCATTTTTATATTTATATAATTTTACAAATTTCACGTCAATGGATTTGGCAGGCAAAATCAATTTTTCTCTTTAATTACTTCGTGAAATTTCTTTACGAAAGGCCATAACAAAATGAAAAGAATTTTACTCACTATATTTTTAATACTGATCTTATATTCATTTCAAAATTATTTATACTCTCAAATAAACCAGGAATGGAAATGGGTTAATCCTTTACCTCAAGGCAATTCACTAAGATGGGTAAAAGCATTTTCAGCAACTGACTGGATTGCTGTGGGTAATAACGGAACTTTTATCAAAACTTCCGATGCAGGTGCAACGTGGGATGTTTACACAAATGCAGGTGGTAAATCACCTTCATCACACCAGGGTAATCTTTTATACAGCGGTTGGTTTTTTAATGCAAATACCGGCTTCATATGCGGAGCCAACAGCTGGCTTGCCAAAACAAATGACGGTGGTATTACATGGGAGCGTGTTAATACTCCGATTCCCGGTTCACACACTTTTACAGGATTATATTTTGTGAATGACACCGTCGGCTTTATGTCTTCACTCGGAAAATATATTATTAAAACTACGAACGGCGGTACAACATGGATAATATTACCTACAGATCCTCCATGGCAGCTGAGCGGTGATTATAATTGCATATATGCACTTGATGAAGACCATGTGTTTGCTGCTATGCCTAATTATATTTCCATAACACATAACGGCGGTGTATATTTTGTACATGATTCAACAGGTATATCAAGCCCTTATGATATATTTTTCGCAGACCCGAACACAGGAATAGTATGCGGCTCAAACGGTAATTTCAGTATAACTACCAACGGAGGAATAAACTGGACTAACAAACCTGCACCGACCACTGCAGCTTTATATAAAATGTATTGTGTTGCAGCGCCGGCAGTAAGATATTCTTTCCTGGAAGACTTCAACGGAGATATCTTTCCACCGCTTGGATGGAAGAGTGTTAATGAAATGGGACGGCTTTCGATGTGGTTTAAAACTATGCAGGAATATCATTCTGCTACCGGATGTGCATGGATACCAAACGAGTTCGATGATACAACAGGTAATGGGGGATTGGATTGGCTTATATCTCCTAAGTTATCAATCAATGCAGGTGATTCATTATCATTCTGGTTAAGAGCGGAAAGAACAGGTTTTGCACCTGATTCTCTGTGTGTCAGGGTTTCAACAACAGACACTGCAACGGCTAGCTTCACAACGAGAGTATTATATTTAGCTGAAGGACTTAATTATCCTGATACTGTCTGGACAAAATATTCATTATCACTTGATGCTTTTGCAGGACAAAACATATATGTCGCCTTTAAGCACAGGGAAATTAACGGTGATGGTCTTTACATGGATGATGTTCATCTGACATCACAGTCAAACATAACCATAACCGCTTATGCAGCCGGTGCTGATAGTTCTGTATATTATACAACTAATATGGGTGATAACTGGACTGCAATACCATGCATTGCTCCGTTTCAATATACTTCAAGCTGGTACTCAATGGATTTTTCCGGTTCAACAATAGTGCTCGCAGGCAATTATGGTATATTTAATGTCTCAACAAATATGGGTGCAACATGGTCATCAAAGAATTACAGGGCAAGCAGCTCTGCATTTTATGATGTTTGGTTCGAATCGGGAATCGGCAAAGTCTGGATGGTTGGAGCACCTGCAGTTTCGGGTTCTTACTTTGACCAGGTGCTTTACTCAGCAGACGGCGGAAAAACATTTGAGGTGCAAAATGTAAACGGCTCACGTGCAGGTTACAGAAGCATTTCTATGATTGATGCTAACAATGGATTCATATGCGGCTCGTTTGGCTCAATAAGAAAAACCATTGATGGCGGTGCGTCATGGGATTCACTTGTTACTTCTATTCCCAGTACGCTCAATTTATATAAAATCGATTTCATCGATGCAAATACAGGATGGGTGTTTTCAAATACAACCAATTCCGGCGGAACAATCTGGAATACAACTGACGGCGGATCAAGCTGGACTCAGCAAACACTGACCGATACAACATCAGCAGGTCTAAGAATATATACTGCTGATATGGTAAACGCTAATACGGGCTTCTGTATCAATGGCAAACCGGTAGTCAACATGACAACAGATGGCGGCGTGAGCTGGGGTGTAAAATCGGAAGTGCTGAATACGTCCGTTGTACGTGATATGTGCATGATTGATGCATCAAACGGCTTCGCCTGCGGTAACCAGAAAGTATTTAAGACTACCGATTCATGGGCAAATTTTGATTCCATTGCAGTACCTTTCAATGATCCATTCTATTCGACAAAGTGGCTTGATGCCGATAATGGATTCGTCGCATCTTTAAATGGTGTTGTATTAAGAACCACTAACAGCGGAACAGAATGGGATATACTTGCAACATCATCAAGCAATGTTTATAAAATTTTTGCCACATCTATTGATACTGCATATGCTGTCGGAGAAAAGGGAAATGTCTTAAAGTTTCAAAGAGGATTAGTGGGAACTACATGGAAGGGCAATGTTCCCGAACAATATTACCTCGGACAAAATTATCCCAATCCTTTCAACCCTGGCACACAGTTCAAGTTTGGCATTACAAAAAGATCTAAAATAAGCTTAAAGGTTTATGATATAACCGGCCGTCTTGTACAAACATTTTTTGACAATATGGAATTAAATCCCGGAACAGTCACAGCAAAATTTGACGGTTCAAACTTAGCATCAGGGATATATTTCTATACACTGTTTGCAGATGATTACAGGATTGATACAAAAAAAATGATACTTCTCAAATAGTGGTATAAAAATAATTTCATTTTCCAAAAGGCGTTCTTTTCAGAATGCCTTTTTTATTAGCGACTGTAAATTATTACCCGCCGTTAACTTCTAAAAAAAACAACTGCTTAATATTATAAATCATAAATTTAATAAATTCATGCTTTATTTTGTAATATATTATCAATATTTTCGGCGGATTCGATAACTTGTAAAATATTATATAATTGTCTTCTAAATAATTAACATATTTCAAACATAATTAACATATTTGAAACAATTGAAAGGATACAAATAATGAGAAAAATATTATTCTTTTTTTTCGCATTTTCCTTTTTTGCTTATTCGGTTCAAACATCAATTTCACAGGTTAACAGCCCATGGAAATGGTCACATCCCACACCGCAGGGAAATACACTGCGGTATGTGAAGGTCATCTCTCCAACAGAATGGGTTGCTTTAGGTTATGCTGGTACATTTGTCAAAACCACAAATACGGGCACAAATTGGTTTATTACTCATGCAGTAGCCGGCAATGTGGCAGTTAACCAGATTTCCTTATATAATGGCTGGTTTTTCAATTCAACAACAGGTCTGGCATGCGGTGAATCGGGTAATATAAGGAGAACAACAAATGGCGGCGTAACATGGGATTCAGTTTCCTCAGGTGTTACCGTGTTATTATATGGTATGCATTTTGTAGATGCTAATACCGGTTTTGCCTGCGGTTCTTCAGGTAATGTTATTAAAACCACTAATGGAGGATTGGCCTGGTCTCCTTTAACGACAGGTGTTACTTATACCTGCTATAATATATTTGCATTAAGTGCAAGTAATTTATATGTCGCAACGGGAACATCAGGTATTTTATTAACATCAACTGATGGCGGCACTAACTGGATAAAAGATACAACAGGAACAAGCACTACACTATATGATGTTGCCTTTAAAAATGCAAATACCGGTGTTGTAAGTGGTTCGTCAACAAACCTGAGAGTTACAACTGATGCCGGAGCGACATGGACAAGTACAGGCACAGGTTTAGCTTCGTCAACACTTTATGGTATTAATTATTTTTCTGCATCAAATACTTGGTATGCATCGGGAAACAGCTTTTATGCTTTCAGAAGTACCAATGATGGTTTGACATGGGATTCAGTTTCGTTATCAGGAAACCAGTTTTATGTTTCCACATATTATACTCTTGATAGAAACGGAACAACATTATTTACTGCAGGTGCATTTGGATTAATGAATTCATCTACAAACTCCGGAGCAAACTGGACCGCTCATAACAACCTGCCTTATTCAAGTACATTGAATGACATCTGGTGTGATAATATGAACGGAAGAGTAATTGCAGTTGGCTCAGTTGCACCTACTCCTGTATTTTATTCAACAAACGGCGGTACAACATGGAATAACACAGCTGCAACAGGTGTAACACAGGCAATGTACGGCTTGAAGATGATTAATTCGTTAACAGGATATGCAACCGGCTCATCAGGTAAAATTTTAAGAACCACAAGCGGCGGTGTATCATGGGATTCGGTTACTTATGCAGGTGTTAACGGTATTATTTATTGTCCCGATTTTATTAATGTAAATACAGGATGGATTAGCGGAGCTTCGGGAGTTGTAAAAAAGACTACTGACGGCGGTACAACATGGAATACACAGACCAGTGGTGTTACAACAACACTATATAGAATTGATATGGTCGATTCTCTTACGGGATGGTTCATTGGTTCAACCGCTACATTACGAAAAACAACCGATGGAGGTACAACATGGAATGCTCAAACACCTAATTATTCATCGACACTCTATTGGATTAATATGTTGAATGCAAATACCGGGTATCTTTGCGGTGCGGGTTCAACTTTAAGAAGAACAACCAATGGAGGAACTAACTGGGATACAGTGCTTACCCCGGTATCGGCAACACATTACTCAGTTTCATTTACAAATGTTAATACAGGCTTTGTAGTAGGTGGAACAGGTTACACAATCAGGACTTCAAATGGCGGTACTTCATGGGAAATTAATAATGACGGAGCAGCCACACATGGTGCAGTATTTGCAAAAGGATATGATTCAGCCTGGGCATGTGCATCCAGTGGTGCCGTTATGAAACTATATAACACTTTTACCGGAAGTACAACATGGAATTCACAAGTGCCTGAAGCCTATGTTTTATCACAGAACTATCCGAATCCGTTCAATCCAACAACAATTATACAATTTGCAATTCCGAAGGCCGGTAAAGTTTCTTTGAAAGTTTACGATATAACAGGCAGGGAAGTGGCTGTATTATTGAATAATATACTTTTAAATGCAGGAACGGTTAAACAAGAATTTTCCGGTACTAACCTGGCTTCCGGTGTCTATTTTTATTCATTGTTTGTAAACGATAATAAAATTGATACGAAGAAAATGGTATTGGTCAAATAAAAAAATAGCATATTTATTTCAAAAAGGCGTTCTTGAAAAAGGATGCCTTTTTTTATTTGCACACAAATTAAGCAATTTAACGCAAATTAACTTTAGTGCATTTTTCAGTACATATTTTTTTCAACCTTCCAAAATCTAACCAATTTCGTGAGCTCATATCTTATATAAAGATACGACAACAGCAATTTATATACGATATTGCCAAAGAACGATTATTTATGCTTATTCAGCAATATAAGCATCATCAATATAATTTAATATAGTAATTTCTTATTGTCAAGTTTTGTCTGAAAATAGTTTGGTTACACATTAAAAACATATCTGAAACGGGGATTTTTCGCCTGCCTGCCAAAGCCTTGGCGCAGGCAGGGATTAGAAGATTTAAAAGGATTAGATTTCCCACTTTCGAAGGTCGAAGATCCGGTTTACCGGAGGGCTTGGGGGATGATTTTATAATGAACCGGAAGTACTTAAAGTATCACTTTAACTCCTCCAACAATGGCGACAATAATTTGCTACCAAGTATTTCCCATAGCGATTTTAGTTAATGATATAGTGAAGTTTTATTTTGATGAAAAATTGGCGTTTCCGGCTCTAAATCGCAAATTTAAAATCGAAAATCTCACATCTCTGGCGGCGTTATCTCCTTATATTGCAATAAGTTAACCCATGTTTTTCAAAAACGATAACCTAATTTGATACCAACTTGATACCAACTCGGACCCGTTTTGACCCCGATTCCGACTTGTTTTGAACCCAACTCTGATTTTTACACACCCTCACATCTCATACCTAAATTTTGGATTCTATTTTTTCAAGCTAAATGTGATATTAGTATTCTGATACCAATGCCGATTATTATTACTCCGCCCAGTAATTCCATTCTTTTACCAAACACCGAACCTAATTTGACACCAAAATAAATTCCAATTAATGAAAGAGTGCCAGTAGTTAAACCAATCACAAAACTTGGATACCAGATATCTACTCTGATTAAAGCCAAACTAAATCCTACAACTAACGCATCTATACTGGTAGCCAGTGATAAAATAACTAAAGACCATCCTTTGGAGGGATCTGATTTTTGTTTATCCTTGTCATTGTGAAATGATTCATATATCATTTTACCGCCAACAAATAATAAGAGGACAAAAGCTATCCAGTGGTCAAAATATTGAATAAGTTCATTAATCCTGCTTCCAATTATCCATCCAGCGATTGGCATTAATGCCTGAAATAATGCGAAGTGAAATGAAAGACGAATAGCAGACCGCTTAGTGTTTATATATCCGTTTGTCGCACTTCCTAATGCTACTGCAAATGCATCCAATGAAAGCCCAATTGCAAGAAGCATTAATTGTATAAATTCCATTAAACAAAAATAAAAATAAATCTAATTGTAATAAATGCAAATGGGAGGTTGCAGGTTACAGGTTGCAGGTTACAGGTTGCAGGTTACAAGTTGCAGGTTGAAAGGTTGAAAGGTTGAAAAGTTGAAAGGTTGAAAAGTTGAAAGGTTGAAAAGTTGGAAAATTGGAAGATTTGCATTTGCAGTTAGACAAGGGGTTGTAATCAATGAAGAATGAAGAATGAAGAATGAAGAATGAAGAATTAACAATGAAGAATTAACAATGAAGAATGAAGAATGAAGAATTAACAATGAAGAATTGGAAGATTTGCAATTGCAGTTAGACAAGGGGTTATTGATATTGGTAGGGAAATACAGAAATTATTGAGCAGATTACATTAATAACTCCAGACTTTAATTTACTGATTACCCCTTGAAAACTCCAATTAATCACAGAGTTTTATTAATAATGAAGATTTTACATTAACCCTTTTTCAAATAACAGAGGATTTCCATACTAAGAACAACCTTTAATAAACCTATGCTTCTAAATTTTAACTAACCGAAAGACTCATTTGAAACACAACAATCATTGGTAGATAATTTGAGATTAGAAGAATTAGGTTAATTGTAAATCTCCTAATTCTGCCAGTGTTCTCGATTATTATTTATCCAATCTTGTTTGAACATCCATGAGAGACACTGGCAGTACGGAAATCATCTGTTAATCACCATTTCACCATTTCACCATTTCACTATTTCACTATTTAGCATGTGTCCCTGTCAGTTCACATTATCTATGTTAATGGGAGACAAGTTAATTAGAAATTTTCCTTAGTTTAAAATATATCTAACAAATTATTTTAACAAAATCATTTTTCTTGTCTCAAAATAATTTCCACATTCCATCCTGTAATAATAAACACCACTTGTATATGCTGATGCATCGAAATCTATTTTATAAGTGCCCGCGTTTAAATTCTCATTAATAAGAGTTTTTATTTCCCTTCCCAAAACATCAAAGACTTTTAACGCCACTAAACTATTTTGTGGAATGCTGAATTCAATATTTGTAGTGGGATTAAAAGGATTCGGATAATTTTGTGACAAATGATATTCTTCCGGAATATTAGAGTAAATCTTCTTAATTCCTATCACAAAAGATATTTTGCCTCCATAAGCACCCATATCGCTGCGGATAATTCCCAATCCCCAATCACAAGTCAGTAAGCTATCCTGGGCAGCGGGATCTCCGGCATCAATACAGGGTGAGTAACGTATGTCGCTGCAATGAATGGAATCCTGAAGGTGGAAATCACCGTTTGATGAATCCGCAAAAAATGGGTATATGTCTTTGCATCCGGTACCGAACCAGGTTTGTCCTGTTCCTCCCTGTATATCCGAATATCTTGCCGTAACAGTCTGCTGTCCTGAAAATGATAATGCAGGGTCAGAGCTGTTATATAAAATGTTATTAAAGAAATTTGCAGAGGATGAAGAGTTATCAAAATAAAAGTAAACATCACCGCCATCCATTGAGTTATTTAAATAAAATGTATTATTGCAGACATCAACCCTGCCGGTTGTTGTGGAAATATTTACACCGCCGCCTGCATCTGTGGCTCTGTTTTCATTAAAAATATTATGGTCAATTTTTGCAAACCCGTTATCAAGAAATATATTTGCCCCGCCTCCTGTTTGGTTTGAAGTATTATCGGTAAAAATATTTCTGAAAATATTCATTGAACCTCCGCCGTGCTCTATCCACAAGCCGCCTCCCTGCCATGTCGCAGTATTTCCTTTATGAATATTATCAAATAAGTTTATAACTCCTGAAGTAATTTGTATATAAGTCCCGCCGCCGCTGCCTGCAACAGAAGATGAATTACCTGTTAAAGTATTATTTCTGTATTTTACAGTTGTAGTCCCGCCGGGGCATCTTATCCAGCAGCCGCCTCCAAATTCCTTTGCTGTATTATTATCGAATGTATTTGATTCTGCAGTAACAGTTGAATTACTGCCCAACGGATAAAGCATTGCACCTGCTGCATCTCGTTGTGCCGTGTTTTGCTCAAAAAGACACCCTGTCATACTTATTGATGTCGATGTTCCGTCAGTCTGAACGAACAACCCTCCTGCAGTACCTAAAGGATATCCTGTTGTATTGGGTGATGAATTTCGTCTGAAAGTACAATTTGTAACTGTTATATTTCCGGTATTAGAAAATATATTCACACCTCCTGCCACATTTAAGGCAGTATTGTCATTGAAAGTGCAGTTCTTTAAACTAATATCTGCGGTTTGTGTTAATATATTTAAGCCGCCCCCGTAATCTGCCCGTCCATGCTGTATAACTAATCCTTCTACAAATATATCTCCGTTAGCATTTGAGGTTAATTGCAAAATCCGTCTTGTATTACCGCCTTCAAAAAGCGGGAAGCCGGCACCTTTGATAAAAATAAAATAATTCTCGTTTGAGGTGAATGTAAGTTCAGGATTTACATTGTATGTTCCTGCCACTACATTTATAGTATCATTTTGCCCGTTCGAAGCAGCAGTATTAAGAGCAGTTTGAAACTCGGTTACATTATGTACAGTGAAGTTTCCTGCATATGATAAAGTAATCAGAGACAGAAATAAAAAAAGTGTTAATAAATTTTTTAAAGCAGAATATTGAACTGTAGTGTTTGCAATTTTGAATTTTTCCGGTTTCATTCTATATATTATATTTATTATGCTTCTATTTTAATAAAATTAATTTCTTAGTTTCTGAATAATTTTCGCTTATTATTCTATAATAATAAACACCGCTTGGATATGATAATGCATCAAATTCTACTTTATATGTTCCGGGTGATAAATATTCATTAACGAGGGTTTTAATTTCTCTTCCTATAACATCAAAGATTTTTAACACCACTAAACTATTTTGTGGTATGCTGAATTCAATATTAGTAGTGGGATTAAAAGGATTGGGATAGTTTTGCGATAAACTGAATTTAGTTGGAATTTCTGATGATACTGGTTGTATGCCGATAATTTGAGAATATTTGATGGTACAAAAATCACCGCTTGGACCATTATTGCCGCCACTTACTCCGGTCACCCATACATTACCTGAATTGTTAATACTAATTGCTCTTATTGCATCAGTTGAATTAGCTGGACCGTTATACATTATTGTCCATTGCAGTGAACCTTCTCCATTATATTTCAAGGTAATAAAATCACTCAATGAGTTACTTCCACTAATCAAACCACCAGTATAAACATTTCCAATTGAATCAACCTTCATACAGTTAGCTCTATCATGTCTTCTAGCTTCATATCTCGAAACCCATTTCAATACACCCGAAGTGTCATATTTTATTGTAACTATTTTAGATGGGGGCGAATACACTCCTTCTAAGCCGCCAATATAAATGTTACCAACATAATCAAAATCTAAATCATACACATTATCCTGACCATGGCTTAAGCCATCATATCTTTTTTCCCATAACATTTGACCAAATTTGTTATATTTTAAAGTTACAATATCAAATGATGAGTTAATTCCCTCACTTCTTCCTGTAACATAAATATATCCCGAACTGTTAACTTTGATTGAATAAGCCTGGTCATTTCTGTTTGCTGTTCCATCATATAAAGCAACCCATTGCCGGACACCGTATGAATTGTACTTTATAGTAACATAATCACAGTATAATAACGATGTGAATAAATCTCCTGCAACATATACATTACCTTCAGCATCAACTGAAACAGACCTGCCATATTCCTCATAGCTGTTTGTGTCAGTGTATCTTGCAGCCCACTGCAATGTACCGGCAGAGTTATATTTTACAACGGCTATTTCGGCTTTTGTCCCATAACTGTAGCCCATAACATATACATATCCCATATGGTCTATAATCAATTCTTTGGGAACGTCAATTGAGTTACCTGTTCCATTATATCTAACGACCCATTGTTGAATGCCAGAACTGTTATACTTTATTGTAGTATAATCCAGGTTAGTGCCTGCTCCATAACTTTCAGCAGCTACATAGACATTTGAAGAATCGTCAACAGCAATTGACCATCCAAAATCCGAACTATCTATTGGACTATTGTATGTTGCAATCCATTCCTGTACACCATCTGAATTATATTTTATTGTAACAACATCAGCTCGTGGTGAAAAGCTATAACTACTTCCAGTAACATAGGAATTTCCATTCTTGTCAACTGCGATGGCATAAGCTGATTCACTACTGTTCATTGGTCCATTATATCGGGCTTCCCATTCCTGGGTTACCTGTGAGTATAATAAGCTAATATTAAGAAGTAAAAATATTATGACAGGGGAAATTATGTTTTTCATAATAAATTATTTTTAATTATATAAATAATACATAATATTTCTAAGATTAAATACTTAAAAATCCAGTGGGTTATAAAGGATATTTTTGCTTTCTATCTTAAATTAACGGCATAATAGGGGAGGGGTGGCTTTTCTTAAACTTGCCGGATTAAGTAGAATGGATGTTAAGTTTTTTGGGATTTTTGTAATCTTTTTAATATAAACCCTGAAAGAGCCCGAATTCATGAGGTTTTATCTGTAGAAATCAGTATCTTCTGTGATATCCGTGTTCCTGATTTGGCAGGCTTTTTGAATTACCTGTTTTATATAAATTTTCAAATCCTTCAGTGTTATTCACTGAATTGACATTTATTTGCGTTTTTGATATATTTGTAATCTGTACCACGATTTTTTCACGATTTTATAGTTCTTTAACGCTTAAGGTGGGCTTACTTTGTTCTTTTAAAATATATTTAACAAGCTCTAAAAAAAGAAATTTTTTAACTTAGGAAGTTTTATTAATACACAGCTATAAATTTTAAATTCTGAATTGATATCCGATTCAAAAAATATGACAGAAAATGCCGGAGAAGATAGTTTAACAAACGGCAAAGATACCGGTGCGGATGAAAAATTCAGAGCGTCTATAAAAAATCTACTCTTACTCATAAAAGACTTTTATGCTGCAGATTATACTGTAGTTTACTGGTACAACAAAGCAAAGAATAGCTTTAAGCTTCTATCTGATTCCGAAGAACCCGCGTCAGGAATTCATAAGGTAAAATTTGAAGCAGGAGATGACATACTTTCATCGGTATGTGAAAGGCAGCAGCCGAAAATTGTGGATGATGCCCCGGGTAACCTGATTCATATTTCTAATGCTCGGATAGGGTCACTTGCAGTCAACCCTTTGATAATTGATAATCAGGTCATTGGTGTTCTTGTGTGTGAAAGCAAAGCTGAAAACTTTTTCGGATTACCGAACCTTGATACTCTGAAAATTTTTTCCGATTCGATAGTGAATTATGTGAAATACTTTAGCTTGAGTGAGGAATTTGATTTTCAAGACAGCCTGCTGAAAATTCTTGCATCAGGTAAATTTAATGATAAACCTTTATATGCCATGGTTCATCTTGTATTGGAAAGGTTTGTTGACGTTGAGGATTATTTTATAGTGGTATGCAATGATGATAAGATTGCAAGAGCAAGCTTACTGAAAAAAGACGGTTCAGGACTGAACATAGAAGAAATTGAAATTGAACAAGATACGCTGATACACAAGGCAATTACAGAGAGAAAGATATTCAACAGATACTTCAGGTTTGGAGAAAATACAATGAGCAGGTACTCTGAGCATGAAGAGAAAAGTGTAAACGTGAATTTCTGTGCAATGCCGTTCTCACTGGATGGAAAGTGCTTCGGACTGATGGCTTTTGATACAAGAGAAGATGTAAGTGTAATCCAAAGTTCACTAAAAAATATTTACAAGCTGCTTTACCCTGTTTTTCTGTATTTAAATTCAGAACACAGTTCCGGAAAAGTAAGTAGTGAAAAAGAGAATAAAGCAAGAGTTAAAGGCAAAAGCGAATTTGAAAAGAGATTAAAAGGTGAGCTGGCCAGGAGCAGACAATTTGATGAACGGAATTTATTTGTAATTGCAGCCGGAATCGATAATATTGAAACCCTGTTAAAATCGGGGCACACAACCGGAGAACTGGAACAGCTATTTTTAGATGATTTGAATGCAGAATTGAACGGCTATGACCAGATTTTTAAGATAAGTGACAACAGGTATTTGATACCGGTATGCTCGGAGTCGGAAGACAGGATACATATAGAGTTTGAGAAAATACGAAAAAATATATCAATAAAAATTCATTATTCAGAAGGTAAAGAAGTTACATTTACCGCTTCGTTCGCAATAAAGAGATATCTTGATGTAACAAAAAAACAGGATGAATTCCTGGAAGAGCTTGAGGAAATGTTAAAGCTCTCAGGAAATGAAGGCGGTAACTTAGTTAAAATATAATTATCCTTTACCATTGAGGGAAAATAAATGGCATTAAAAAAGCTAAAACCTAATACACCGGGTACTAGATTTTACAGCATATCTTCGTTTGAAGAGATAACAAAATCTACACCTGAGAAATCACTGCTAAAACCACTAAAGAAGTCCGGCGGCAGAAACAATACCGGCAGGATAACGTCAAGAAGAAGAGGCGGCGGACATAAGCGTATGTACCGCATAATCGATTTCAAGCGTGATAAAGTTGGTATCGAAGGCAATGTGACATCAATTGAATACGATCCGAACAGGTCTGCACGTATAGCATTAATCAAATATACAGACGGCGAATTAAGATATATAATTGCACCCGATAACTTAAAAGTGGGCAGCACAATTGTATCATCACCCGATGCTGAAATTCAACCCGGAAATACTTTGCCGGTTGCAAATATTCCGTTAGGTGCATTTATACATAATGTAGAGTTGAAACCGGGAAAAGGCGGGCAGCTTGCAAGAAGTGCCGGCAGTTCCTGTATTATTGTTAATAAAGATGAAAAGTATACACAGATAAAGCTTCCTTCAGGAGAAGTAAGATTGGTATTAAATACCTGCAAAGCAACACTTGGTGTGGTAAGCAATCTGGAGCATGAAAATATCAGCCTTGGTAAAGCAGGCAGGTCAAGATGGCTTGGAATAAGACCATCTGTAAGAGGTGTAGCGATGAATCCGGTAGATCACCCGATGGGTGGTGGTGAAGGAAAGACCTCCGGCGGCGGACACCCGGTAAGTCCATGGGGTACTCCAGCTAAAGGTTTTAAAACAAGAAAGAAAAAGAATCCATCAAGTAAATTTATAGTAAAGAGAAGAAAGTAGTATAGAATATGCCAAGGTCATTAAAAAAAGGTCCGTTTATAGACGCAAAACTTTTAAAGAGGGTGGAAGACCTTAATAAAGCGAACCAGAAAAAAGTATTAAAAACCTGGTCAAGGTCAACGACAATAACACCTGATTTTGTTGGACACACGTTTGCAGTGCATAATGGAAATAAGTTCGTACCGGTGTTTATCACAGAAAATATGGTTGGGCATAAGCTTGGTGAATTTTCTCCTACCAGGATATTCAGGGCACATTCGGGTTCAAGGAAAGAAGAGAAAGGCGGTGCTAAGTCATAATTATGGAAGCAAAAGCAATAAAAAGATATGTACCAACAACACCGAGGAAAATGAGACTGGTTGTGGACCTTGTAAGAGGTAAATCGGTTGAAGAAGCATTAAATATTTTACATTTCTCTCCAAAACATGCATCAAATGTTATTGAGAGAACTTTAAAATCTGCCGTATCAAATTTCTCAAATAAAAATGAGACAGGTAAAGTGGATGAAAAAGCTTTATTTGTCAAAACAATATTTGTGGATGGCGGACCGTCATTAAAAAGGACATTACCTGCACCGCAGGGAAGAGCGTTTAGAATTAGAAAACGCTCGAATCATTTAACTGTAATTATTTCAGAAAAAGAATAATTAATTCAGGAGTATTAATTGGGACAAAAAACACATCCTATAGGATTCAGGCTTGGAGTAATAAACAACTGGGATTCCAGCTGGTATGACGATAAGAGTTTCGCCACGAAGCTGAAAGAAGACAGCATGATAAGAACCTATATAAAGAAGAGGTTCGATAATGCAGGAATCTCGAAGATAGAAGTAGAAAGAACAGTTAAGAAAATAACCTTGACCATTCACACTTCACGCCCGGGTTATGTTATAGGAAAAAGCGGAAAAGAAATTACCCATCTGGAAGGTGAGCTGAAAAAGATAACAAACAAGGAAATTAAAGTACTTGTAACAGAGATTAAAAAGCCTGAGCTCGATGCTCAGTTAGTAGCTGAAAACATAGCTAACCAGATATCCAACAGGGTGTCTTACCGCAGGGCTATAAAAACTGCGATAGCATCATCGATGAGAATGGGAGCAGAAGGAATAAAGATATATGTTGGCGGAAGATTAAACGGTGCAGAAATAGCCAGAAGCGAGCAGTTTAAAGAAGGAAGAATACCGCTTCAAACATTGAGATCTAATATTGATTATGCAAGCTTACCTGCTGCAACAATCTATGGAATGATTGGGGTAAAGGTATGGGTTTGCACCGGCGATAAAATCATAAGAAAGTAAACTGAAATTATAGGGAGTAAGTCATCATGGCTTTAATGCCAAAAAGAGTAAAATATCGTAAAGCACACAGGGGAAGAAGAGCCGGAAAGGCAACAAGAGGAAACTCTATTTCCTTCGGTAACTTCGGATTAAAAGCAATGCAGGCAGCATGGATAACACAAAGACAGATAGAGGCGGCAAGGGTTGCTTTGACAAGGCAGATGAAAAGAGACGGCAAGGTATGGATAAGAATATTCCCCGATAAACCTTTCACCAAAAAACCTGCTGAAACAAGGATGGGTAAAGGAAAAGGTGCTCCTGAATATTGGGTAGCTGTAGTAAAACCGGGAACAGTGTTGTTTGAGTGTGGTGGTGTTACAAAAGCAGTTGCACAGGAAGCTATGCGGCTTGCGTCTCATAAGCTGCCAATTAAAAGTAAATTTGTAGTTCGTTACGATTATCACGAATAAAATCAACTAATATGAAAGTATACGAAATAAAAGCATTAACAACGGAAGACCTTAAAGTCCGGCTTAAAGAAGAATATGAGGGGCTTGAGAACTTAAGATTCCAGAAGTCAACAGGACAGCTTGAAAATTTTAAGAGTATTCCAAATACAAAGAAACGTATTGCCCGGATAATTACGATACTAAAACAAAGAGAGTCAACTGAAAATCAAAAAGCAGAAAAATAAAGCATGGACGAAAATAAAATAACTAAAGAAACCGGTCAGTCAGTAGCAGCTTCTGTAATCGAAAGAGGAAGAAGGAAATTCCGTATCGGTAAAGTAGTCAGCAATAAAATGGATAAAAGCATTACAGTGGCTATAGAGAGAAGATTAAAGCATCCGATATACAAGAAGTACTTCAAGAAAACAACAAAGTTTATGGCACATGATGAGAAAAACGAGGCAAGCATCGGAGACCTTGTGAAGATAATGGAATCAAGACCATTGAGTTCAAGGAAAAGATGGAGACTGGTTGAAATAGTCGAGAAAGTAAAATAAATTATTAGAATCATAAAACCATGGTACAGGAAGAAAGTAACTTAATAGTTGCCGATAATTCAGGCGCTAAAAGAGTAAGATGTATAAGAGTTCTCGGCGGTTCAGACAGAAGATATGCCGGGGTCGGAGATTTGATCGTAGTATCGGTAAAGTCGGCAATACCCGGCGGAACGGTAAAAAAAGGTGAAGTCTCAAAAGCTGTTGTAGTCAGAACAAAAAAAGAGACAAGAAGAAAAGACGGTTCATATATAAGATTTGATGAGAATGCAGCAGTATTGATAAATGCCGAAAACGAACCAAGAGGAACGCGTATATTCGGGCCTGTTGCAAGAGAACTGAGAGAAAAACAATTTATGAAAATTATTTCATTAGCACCGGAGGTATTATAAAATGAGATTAACAAGGTTAAAAAAGAACGATAAGGTAAAGGTAATTTCCGGTAACCACAAAGGAAAAGAAGGAAAGATATTAAAGCTTTACAGAGACAAGAACCGCGTTATTGTGGAGGGTGTCAATATTATCAAAAGGCATACAAGACCGACACAGAAGAATCCGCAGGGCGGAATATCTCAGCGTGAAGCACCTATTCATATTTCGAATATTATGCTCATTGACCCGAAATCAAATGATATATCAAGAATAGGAATGCAGATAATTACAGATGAGAATGGCAAGAAAAAAAGAATGCGTTACGGTAAAAAGAGCGGCGAAATTATATTAAGTTAAAGTTTTAGAAATAGCATAAATGGAAAAGCCAGAAAAAGAGAAAAAAGAGAAAAAAGAGAAAAAAGAAAAAAAAGCACCAAAAGATGCTTCGGCCAAAGAAGAACCAAAGGGTAAAAAAGGCCAGAAAAAAGGTGCTGCTAAAGAACCTTATGTAGAAGAAAAGGTTCCTGTTCGTATGCTTGAGTTTTATAAAACACAGGTTGTATCAGAACTGTCGAAAAAATTTAATTATGCTAATCCTTTCCAGGTGCCAAAGCTTGAGAAGATTTGTATCAATGTTGGTGTAGGGCAGGCAACTCAGGACCCGAAGCTTGTTGAGGTTGTTGCAAGGGATATTGAAAATATTGCAGGACAGAAACCTGTTATTACCAAAGCAAAAAAATCTGTATCCAACTTTAAGCTTCGTGAAGGAATGAAGATAGGCTGTAAGGTTACCTTAAGAAAAGCAAGAATGTATGAGTTCCTGGATAAGCTGATAAGTATTGCAATACCGCGTATAAGAGATTTCCACGGAGTGCCTGATAAAGCATTTGACGGAAGAGGCAACTATACGCTCGGATTAAAAGAGCAGGTAATATTTCCCGAGATAAATGTGGACAGTGTAACAAAGCCATTTGGAATGGATGTTACATTTGTGACAACAGCAAAAACAGATGAAGAAGCAACCGAATTATTAAGAGCATTTGGAATGCCTTTTGTCAAGAGGCAATCATAAAAATTAATATTTAATAGGAGTACAATTGGCAAAAACAAGTCAGGTAGCTAGACAGAATAAAAGAGTAAAGCTTGTAGCGAAGTTTGCACAGAAAAGAAAAGAGCTAAAAGAGAACGGTGATTTTGACGGACTTTCTGCTTTACCGAGAAACAGCAATGCTGTAAGACTTCACAGCAGATGCGCAGTTACAGGCAGGGCAAGGGGATTTTACAGAAAGTTTGGAATATCAAGATTAACTTTCAGGAAAATGGCTCTTGAAGGCAAAATTCCGGGTGTTAGAAAAGCAAGCTGGTAATAATTTTAATAAATATTAGAAGTAATTAATAATGTATACCGATCCAATATCAGATTATTTAACAAGAGTCAGGAACGCTTTGAAAGCAAAGAAAAAGAGCGTGGAAATTCCTGCCTCAAATATGAAGAAGCAGATTTCCGAGATCTTGCTTAAAAATTCATTTATAAGTGATTATAAATTTGAAGAAACTCCGGATAACCAGGGAAGAATTGTAGTTAAGCTGAAATATAACAACAATGAGAGTGTTATATTAGGCCTGGAAAGAGTTAGTAAACCCGGAATAAGGAAATATGTTGGCAATAAAGAAATACCCAGGGTATTAAACGGGCTTGGAATTGCCATTGTATCCACATCAAAAGGGTTAATGACAGATAAAGAAGCAAGACAGCAAGGTATAGGCGGAGAAGTAATCTGCAATATCTGGTAATAAATAAAAATAAGAATTCGTATAAGGTAAATAAAAATGTCTAGAATAGGAAAAAAACCTGTAAAAATATTATCGGGTGTAAAAATTACAAAGAACAATGACATCATCGAAGTAACCGGTCCTAAAGGTACACTGAGTATGAAGGTTCTCCCGGTAATTAGTTCTGAAATAAATAATGAAGAAGTTCAGTTTTCAAGAAGCTCTGATCTTAAAAGAGAGAAAGCTCTTCATGGATTATACAGTGTTTTATTGAAAAACATGGTAACAGGTGTTACAACCGGTTTTACAAAAAGATTGGATTTAGTAGGTATCGGATACAGAGCTGAAATAAAAGCTAATAAATTATTTTTGAGTCTAGGTTATTCACATCCGATCATATTTGATGCGCCTGAAGGAATAAAAGTAGAAACTCTTTCCGATACGTCAATTTTAGTATCGGGAATAGATAAACAGCTTGTCGGACAGGTAGCAGCAAAGATAAGGTCATTCAGACCACCGGAACCATACAAAGGAAAAGGAATTAAATACGAAGGCGAATTCGTAAGAAGAAAAGCCGGAAAAGCAGCAGCAAAATAATTCAACAACGATTTTAAATTATTAATAGATAATGGGTATTACATCAAAACTTACTTCACGTCAGAAGATTAAATATAGAATACGTAAGAGAGTTATAGGAACCGGTGAAACTCCGCGTTTAAATGTATTCAGAAGCTTGTCAAATATATATGCAAGCTTAATTGACGATATCAGTGGAAAAACGCTGTTAACCGTATCAACATTGGGTGCAGACTTTAAGACAGCTGCGCAGGATAAGATGAAAAAAACTGATAAAAGTAAGATAATCGGGAAATTACTTGCACAAAAAGCATTGGAAATGAATATAAAAAAGATAGTTTTTGACAGAAACGGTTATTTATTTCATGGCAGGATAAAAGCTATTGCAGAAGGTGCAAGAGAAGGCGGTCTCCAATTTTAATATTAACAGGATTCCATCTTAGTACAATTTGTTGGAAAAACACGCATAATTGTACAAAGATGGAATCTTTATATTCAAAAAAAACTCTCGGGTCGTCTAATGGCAGGACAGCGGCCTTTGGAGCCGTTAGTGGAGGTTCGAATCCTCCCTCGAGAACTCGAAATTTTGATTTTTTAGCTCATATTATAGATTTTTAATTTTTTTTTATATATATTTGTAAATCTCAAGTTTATAATTTTTATTAATGGCAAGAAAAGTAAAAGTAGGCGAACTACAGTTAAAAGATAAATTAGTTTATATTGGCAGGGTAGCAAAAGTTGTAAAAGGCGGCCGCAGATTCAGCTTTACATCAGTAATAGTTGTAGGTGATGGAAATGGCCATGTAGGAATAGGATTAGGAAAAGCAAACGAAGTATCTTCTGCAATAGCAAAAGGTGCCGAAGATGCCAGAAAAAATATAGTTTTTGTACCTTTAAGAAGGGGAACCTTACCACACTCTGTAATAGGTAAATACGGCGCCGGTAAAGTGCTTTTAAAACCCGCTTCTCCGGGTACAGGTTTAATCGCCGGCGGCGGTGTAAGGGCAGTTCTGGAAGCTGTTGGTGTCCAGGATGTACTTACCAAATCACTCGGCTCTTCGAATCCTCATAATATGGTTAAAGCAACAATGAATGCATTAAAAAATGTTTTTGATGCAAAAGCTTTAGCTGCAAGAAGAGGAACTGAAGTAAGTAAAATTTTTATGAATTAATCAGGATATTGATTAAGTGGCAAAGATTAAAGTTAAACAAATAAGAAGTACAATTGACAGGCCAAATAAGCAGAAGCTTATCATCAAAGCTCTGGGCCTGGGAAGAATTAACAAGGTTAAGGAACATAATGACACTCCTCAAATAAGAGGAATGATATTTAAAGTTAAACACCTTGTAGAGGTTTTCGCTTAAGTACTGTGCTCCATGACTGACGTCATCATGGTAAACGAGAAAAAGTGAATATTTTAATAAATCATTAATAACATTATAGGAGGAAAAATAATGTTAAAGAAACATTTTACAATTTTGTTATTGCTTGTGATAATGACAGCCGGTGGATTTGCACAGTCAATTCCAAGCGGAACGGCAAGAGTTGAAGCTCTGGGTTTAAATCCGTTCATCATGGATGCAGCCACAGACATCAACAGAAACCCTGCTTGGGGCGGTTATTATAGAAATTACATTTTCGGTGACATCGGTAAAGCAGAAGGTTCAGATAATGCTTTTTATCTTGATAATCAGTATCTGGGCGTAAATTTCGGTCTTGGAAAAACCTGGAATGCAGGTTTGGTTATTAACAAGAACGAAGGTATAATTTTCGAAGGTCTGTTTAATACCAATGAAACATTTAGGAATTCATTTATTTCAAATCCTATAGTTCCTATAAAATTATTGGTTGGATATACAAACAGCAGCAAGAAATTACATGTAGGTCTTGCACCATATTATGGAGCTTGGTCATCTGATACAATATCAGGTGCCAATTCATTAAAAAAGAAATCCGGTGTATTAGGCGGAACTCTTGGTGTTGTATCAATAATGAAAAACGGATGGGTTGAAGGAAATGTTGATTTCCGTATGAACAGTTTCGAATTAACCAGAGTTATATCGGAACCGGCATCAACAGTAACATACAAGAATGATGGCGCAATGGAAATAGCTGCAGCATTAAGGGCGTTTTTTACGGTTAATAGACCTAATAAAATTAACGTAGTACCCTATGCAAATTTTAGGATGGTTAATTGGCAGCCAAATTATGTTCCGGTTGATCCAACAGGACACGATTACAAATGGTTCAATTTAGGCGTTGGTATTGGTGTTAATATGCCGGTATTAGACGATGGTTTATTTGCAGGCGGCTTATCTTTCGGTATGGGTTCATTTGAAGATATAGCAACAGCAAATAATGAAACAGGAATAACTTATAATTATAAAAACAGTTCCACAACTCTTCCGCAGTTCAACGCTGGTTTAGAGTGGCAGTTTGCTGATTGGTTTACCGGAAGATTAGGATTCATGAGATCGGTTATTAAAATAAAAGAAGAATATTCACAAACAGTCGGTGGTGTTTCAAGTTCTGCAGAAGTTAATAACACTTTCGCAAGCAATCCTGATCAAACAATATCACTTGGTGCAGGATTCCATTTTGACAGGTTCAGCTTAGAAGGAACAATTGGAGAAAAGTTCTTCCAGAGAGGACCGTATATTTTAAGTGGTAAGGGTACTGATATGTTTGGTGTTCTTTCAGCATCATATAATTTTAATAAATAAGCGATAATAACCTTTTTAAAAAAAGGCCCCTTGCTATTAAAAGCAAGGGGTCTTTAATTGTTCAAAATAATCCCACACAATAAACACCTGATATAAAATAATTATCGGGTAACAAGGACAAACAAAGTAATATGGATATTCTAAGCAATCTTAAATACGCAGAAGGTTCAAAGAAGAAAAGGAAAAGAGTAGGAAGAGGCCCGGGTTCGGGTCATGGTAAAACTTCCTGTAAAGGTCACAAAGGCCAGAAATCACGCTCAGGTGCTAAGACACGTGCATGGTTTGAAGGTGGACAGATGCCTTTGCAAAGAAGAATTCCTAAATTTGGGTTCACAAATCCGGGAAGAGAAGAATTTCAAGTTTTAAACCTTGGTAAGCTTCAGAGTTTTTATGATAAAGGAACATTGAGCGCTGATAGTTTAAATCCTGAAGTTCTTTACAAAGAAGGATTGATATCTAAGAAGAGCACACCGGTGAAGATACTGGGAGATGGAGATTTTAAGCAAAAACTTATAATTTCAGCTAATAAGTTTAGTAAAACAGCTATTGAGAAAATAGAAAAAAACGGGGGTAAGGTCACTTTATTATGAGTGGTTTTGTTGAGAGTTTTAGAAATATATTTAAGATACAGGAGCTTAGGCAAAGAATTATTTTCACCGTATTACTGTTAATAGTAGTAAGAATTGGTGCACATATAACACTTCCCGGTATTGATACCGGATTACTGGCAGAGGCTTCTAAAAACCAATCGGATAATACACTTTTCGGTTTATATGACCTGTTTGTAGGCGGGGCATTTAAAAATGCTGCAGTATTCGCCTTAGGAATTATGCCTTATATAAGTTCATCAATTATTATCCAGTTATTGGGTGCTGTTATACCTTATTTCCAGAAGCTGCAAAAAGAAGGTGAAGCCGGCAGAAAAAAGATCAACCAGATGACAAGATACGGAACAGTTCCGGTTGCTTTAATGCAGGCATGGGGTGTTAGCGTTCAGCTAGGCAGCAGAAACGTTGCAGGCGTCAGCATATTATCTCCTGAAATTTCGCCATTCCTGTTTACAGTCTCCTGCGTTATTCTTTTAACAGCAGGCACAATTTTTATGATGTGGCTTGGTGAGCAGATAACAGAAAGAGGAATTGGAAATGGTATTTCATTAATTATTTTCATCGGCATCATAGACAGGTTCCCGTATGCAGTATTTAACGAAATAGATGTTGTGAAATCAGGTGCAAGGAATTTAATTATTGAATTATTAATAATTGTTGGATTGGTTCTTATAATTGCTGCGGTAGTTTTGGTTACTCAGGCAATGAGAAGAATACCGGTGCAATATGCAAAACGCGTTGTAGGAAGAAAAATATACGGTGGAGTTACACAATACATACCACTGCGTGTTAACCAGGCAGGTGTTATGCCAATTATTTTTGCACAATCGATTATGTTTGTGCCAAACACGATATTAACATTTTTCCCGAACAGTGACATTATGCAAAGTGTTGCCCAGCATTTTAATCAAACAAGTTTGGTTTATGCTTTGTTGTACGGAAGTTTGATTGTATTTTTCACATATTTTTATACTGCCATTGCATTTAATCCGAAAGACGTGTCGGATAATATGAAAAAGCAGGGAGGCTTTGTGCCGGGAGTAAGACCCGGAAAAGCTACGTCAGATTTTATTGATAATATATTAACGAAGATTACTTTACCCGGTTCAATATTTCTTGCATTTATTGCAATATTACCTGCATTCATTGCACAGGCAGGTGTAACACAAGGTCTCTCGCAGTTTTTTGGAGGCACCAGCTTACTTATAATTGTAGGTGTAGCTCTTGATACATTACAGCAAGTAGAATCACATCTTGTGATGAGGCATTATGACGGCTTCATGAAGAGTGGAAGAATCAGGGGAAGAAGGGCTTAAATTGGTGTGGTTAAAACTATCTCGGAAATAAACAGCATTAGGGAGAGCTGCAGAATTGTTGCAGGAGTATTATCCCACATTGAAAAATTTATTAAACCGGGTATAACCACTTTAGAGTTAGATACAATTGTTGAAGATTATATTATGTCAAAAGATGCAATACCGGCATTTAAAGGATACACAGTTAATAATAATGCTTTTCCGGCAAGTGCATGCATCTCGATAAATGAAGAAATAGTACATGGTATTCCGGGTCCGCGGAAACTTATTGAAGGCGATATAGTAAGTGTTGATGTTGGTGTAAAGAAGAATGGCTATTATGGTGATGGTGCAAAAACTTTTCCGGTTGGAAATATTTCGGACGGGAAAAGAAAGCTCTTACAAATAACTGAAGAAAGTTTATACAAAGGATTAGAGAATGCTTCAGATGGAAAGTTTGTAAATGATGTTTCCCTTGCTGTTCAGCAGCATGTTCAATCTAACGGATTTTCAGTGGTAAGAGAGCTTGTTGGTCATGGAATAGGGAAGAAGCTTCATGAAGAACCGCCTATACCGAATTATTATTATTCAGGAAACAGGTACAGATTCAAAGCAGGAATGACAGTAGCAATAGAACCGATGGTAAATTACGGGACATACAAAGTAAGAGTACTTGATGATAAATGGACATATGTGACGCAGGATGGAGAACCATCAGCTCACTTTGAACATTCAATTTTAATCACTAAAGATAAGCCGGAAATTTTAACGGTAGAATAAATAAAACTTAATGGCAAAGCAAGGTTCAATTAAAGTAGACGGTATTATAACAGATACTTTACCTAATGCTGCTTTTAAGGTTAAGCTGGAAAACGGTCATGAGATAATAGCTCATATATCCGGCAAGATGAGAATGAATTTTATTAAAATCCTTGAAGGCGATAAGGTTGCAGTAGAACTTTCACCATATGACCTTACACGCGGCAGGATAACATACAGGTATAAATAATTAAGAGTACCCTGCAAAGGTAACTCTAATAAATAATAAAGGTAATAAAATGAAAGTCAGAAGCTCTGTTAAAAAACTCTGCGAACACTGCAAGATAATAAAGAGAAAAGGTGTTATAAGAGTCATTTGCAAGAACCCTAAGCATAAACAAAGACAGGGTTAGAATTTTTTGTTAAAAGAATAATTACAGGAGTAACAAATAAGTGGCAAGAATAGCAGGAATAGACCTTCCTAAAAACAAGAGAGTTGTAATTGGATTAACTTCCATTTATGGTATTGGAAGAACTTCATCTGGAAAAATCCTTGATGAAGCCGGTGTAAATCATAATACGAAAGTAAATGAACTTACGGATGATGAAGTAAATAAGATACGTACAATAATCACAACCGATTACAAGGTAGAAGGTTCATTAAAAACAGAAGTCCAGACAAACATAAAAAGGTTAATGGATGTCGGTTCATACAGGGGCAAGAGACACAGAAGAGGATTACCCGTAAACGGGCAGAGAACCAAGACCAATGCAAGAACGAGAAAAGGAAAACGTAAAACAGTTGCAGGCAAAAAGAAAGCAGCTGCTAAGAAGTAATAACTAAATATTTATAATGGCACAAACTCCAAAGAAAACAAAAAAGAAAATCCAGGTAGAAGCAATCGGTATTGCACACGTTAAAGCAACGTTCAATAACGTTATAATAACTTTAACAGACACATACGGCAACACAATAGGATGGTCTTCTTCCGGTAAGATGGGATTCAAGGGTTCCAAGAAAAATACACCGTTTGCCGCCCAGGTAGGAGCAGAGGCAGTAGCAAAATCGGCATATGACCAGGGATTGCGTAAAGTGGATGTATTGATAAAAGGCCCCGGAGCCGGCAGGGAAGCAGCAATCAGGTCGCTTCAGACAGCCGGTCTGGAAATATTAAGCATAAAAGACATAACTCCTATTCCTCATAACGGCTGCAGGCCGCCAAAGAGAAGAAGAGTATAATTATAAAATTTTTTTTAATCAGCTAATACATATTCAATTATAAATGGCAAGATACACAGGTCCAAGTTGTAAACTTTGCAGAAGAGAAAAACAAAAGTTATTCCTTAAGGGAACCAAGTGCTTTACCGAGAAATGCCCGGTAGAAAGAAAGAACTATCCTCCGGGGCAGCACGGATTGTCACGCAGGGCAAAGGTTTCCGATTACTCCATACAGCTCAGAGAAAAGCAAAAAGTTAAAAGAATGTATGGTCTGCTGGAAGCACAATTCAAGAATTATTTTGATTTTGCATCCAGGCAAAAGGGCAGAACAGGTGAAAACCTCGTAAGGCTGCTTGAAAGAAGAATGGATAATGTAATATACAGGTTCGGGCTTGCTCCTTCAAGAAAAGCAGCAAGACAGCTAATATTGCATGCTCATTTTCTCGTAAACGGTAAAGTAGTAAATATCCCTTCATTATTATTAAGAGCAGGCGATACTGTTGCAGTTAAAGAAGAGAGCAAACAGTTGAAGCAGATACATGAATCAATGAAAAGAATGAAAGATGATATGCTTCCACAATGGCTGCAGGTAGATAAAGCAGCTCTTAAAGGCACATTCTTAAATGTACCCGAAAGAATGGATATTCCGTTTAATGCAAGTGAACAATTAATAGTAGAATTATATTCAAAATAAAATAAAACATGCAAAATAATTTTATTCAATTTCCGGATAAGGTTGTGCTTGAGCAGGAAACTTATAATAAAAGTTTCGGAAGGTTCATAATACAGCCGCTGGAAAAAGGTTACGCTGTTACACTCGGCAATTCATTACGCCGGGTATTGATTTCTTCGCTCCCCGGTGCTGCAATAACAGCTATTAAATTGAATAACGTACCTCATGAGTTTTCAACTATCAAAGATGTGGTTGAAGACGTTTCTGAAATTGTGCTGAATCTTAAAGAGGTAAGGTTTAAACCCCGTATTAAGGGTTCCAATAAGATAGAATTACGTTTAAAAGGCCCGCTTGAGTTTATTGCAAGGCACATTCAGGAAAGTACTGAAGATTTCGAAATAGTTAATCCTGACCATCACATTGCAACTTTAAACAAAAATGCAGATGTGTCAATTACTTTAAAGATCGGTACAGGCATTGGTTATGTTCCGGCTGAAGAGAATAAAGATGCCGAACAGGATTTATTAATGATACCGATAGACTCAATATTTACACCTATAAAGAATATAAAATACGACGTTCTTTATACCAGGGTAGGACAAAAGACAGATTACGAAAAGCTGGTTCTCGATATTACTACAGACGGAACAATAACGCCTACAGAAGCATTAACCCAGGCGGCTAAGATATTGAATGAACATATTATGATGTTTATAAACTTTGATAAAGTAACTGAAGAGAAGAAAGTAGTAAAAAGCGAAGAGACCGAATTTTCAAAGATAAGAAAGATGTTATTGATGCCTGTTGATGAGCTGAAACTTTCAGTAAGAGCACAAAACTGCTTAAGATCGGCAAATATCAAGACACTTGCAGATTTAGTCCGCCACCAGGAAGTAGAAATGCTTCAATTCAGGAACTTTGGAAGAAAATCTTTGGCAGAGCTTGGCGAAATACTGCAGGAGAATGGCTTAACGTTCGGAATGGATGTGGATAAATACATTAATAATGAAGAATCATAAATTTTAGCAGCTAATATTTACCAATGATACATAGACGTAAAGGCAGAAAACTAAAAAGGACAGCTTCACACAGGAAAGCACTGCTTTCCAATCTTTCGGTTTCTCTTATAACACATAAGAAAATAACAACGACACTTGCGAAAGCAAAAGAGTTGAGAAGGTTTATAGAAAGCTTAATAACAAAATCAAAGAAAGCATATCTTGCCGGAGACGGGAAGGATGCTTATAAACTGCATTTAAGAAGAGAAGCACAAAAGTTTCTTCAGGATAAAGGTGCAGTAAAATTATTATTTGATGAAATAGCTCCAAAGATAGCAGAGCGTCCGGGCGGATATACAAGAGTATTAAAAATGGGCAGAAGACTTGGCGACGCGGCGGAAGTTGCTTTGATTGAATTGGTCGATTATAATCTTGAGCAGACAGATAATAAAGGAAAAGCTGAAGATACAAAAGGAAAGACAAAATCAGACACAAAAAAACCTGGCAGCAAGAAGCCAAAAAAATCAGCCGGTAAAGAAAAATCTGCAGGAAAAGAAAAAGCAGCGGGAAAAGAAAAAGCTGCAAAGCCAGGTAAAAAGAAAAAAGAAAAAGCGGCAACTGAATAAATAGTTCTTTGACCTTGTACAGATAATACAGGATGTTTATAGTTACATAAAGACACGGTAATAATATAATAAATTATCCATTTAATGAAGATACAAACAGCTGAATTTGTTAATAGTGTGACCGATCTTGGCCAATTGCCAACTGCTCATCTTCCTGAAATAGTCTTTATTGGCAGATCCAATGTAGGTAAGTCGTCATTAATTAACAAATTGTGCGGTAAATCTAAGCTAGCGAAGACAAGTTCAATTCCGGGTAGAACCAGGCAGCTAAATTATTACCTGATAAACGAAGAATTCTATTTTGTCGATTTGCCCGGATATGGTTATGCTAAAGTCCCGGAGCAGATAAAAACCGGATGGAGAAAATTGGTTGAAGATTATATTAGCACTCGCAAAAATATTAAGCTTGTATTTGAATTGATGGATTCAAGGCATGACCCAACTTATCTTGACCAGTTAATGGTTAATTGGTTGGAGTATTACGAGATCAACTACGCAATTGTCCTTACCAAATCCGATAAAATATCACAGAACAAAATGGAAAGACAGATTTACAGAACAAGCAAAATTGTCAGTAATGAACAATTGTGCAGGGACTATATTCCATTTTCGGCTATTTCCGGTGAGGGCAGAAATACTGTCATGAAGTTGATAGAAGAAAGCCTGGAATCATAGTATATATTGAGATAGATTCTTCTCCGTTATTATTGGCTTTATAATAGAATTGTTGTAATACCCGGGAAGGTAAAGAGTTGATTCCCTTGACCGGTTTACCACACAGAGAATTTGTAAAAGTATTGAAATAAAATTTTACTGTTAAAAGAAATATTTTTAACAGTAAAATTTTTTTTGTATATTACATCATACCGTTTAACTTATCTTAACATAATAAGAGAAAAAAACGAATTTGTTTTTTTATTTTCGCACTGATAATGAACAGGAAAATCAAAGTAAATGTTTTTATAGCCGATGATTTGCATAAGTCCGGCATTACGATGCTCAAAGATTTTGGATTTGTCATATACGTTAAAAAAGGGCTGGATAACTTAGCACTTCTCAGGTACTTAAAGCTAAAAGCCGCAAATGAATCAATTCTGATTTTCCGTTCTGTCAGAATTATTGATAAATGGTTTATAGATGAATTATTAAGGACGACAAATATTAAAATACTTTGCACAGCATCAACCGGAACTGATAATGTAGATGTTGAATATGCAAAAATGAAAAAAATAAAAGTCCTGAATGTACCAGACGGCAATTATGTTTCGGCAGCTGAACATACATTTGCTATGCTCCTTGCTATTGTAAAAAATATTACTGAAGCTAATGATGATATGAAAAAAGATATTTATGATTATAAAAGATATTTGAATTATGAATTGCGGGGAAAAACAATAGGTATTATTGGTGTTGGAAGAGTTGGTTCAACCGTTGCTAAGTATGCAAGAGCTTTTAATATGAATATACTTGGTAATGATATAAAACCCGGTTTAAAAAATAAATATCCATGGATAAAATTTGTTTCTAAAGAAGAGCTTTTGAAAAGTTCTAATATAGTTTCAGTTCATACACCACTTGATTCATCAACGAGGAATTTGTTAGATAAAAACAGATTAAGTTTGTTAAAGAAATCGACTGTGTTATTAAATTGTGCCAGAGGAGGAATTGTAGATGAATCTGTATTAATAAAAATGTTAAAACAAAAGAAAATATTTTTTGCAGGCCTGGATGTATTTGTAAATGAACCTTACATTAACAAGAGTTTTTTAGAATTGCCAAATATAATTTTAACACCGCACCTAGCAGGGAAAACAAAAGAGAGTAGGGAGAGAATTTCATTGAATTTGGCGAAGCAAATAATTGAAATTTATAAGTTTAAATAATCAATATCTACTGTCTTATTAAATTGAAATACTCATCAAAATTCCGTAAATTAATAAAAATTAGCAAAATTTGTCCCAACGGGACTCCATTGGAGGAAATATGAAATTCACCGTTACCAGTAGTGAATTAATTAATGCTATCAATAAAGTAATAGGAGTTACACCAACCAGGTCAACTCTTCCAATTCTTGGAAATATCTTCATGGACCTGACAGGCAATGAGCTTACATTGATAGGTTCAGATCTCGAAGTTTATGTAAAAGCAGTAATTAACGTAAAGGGAAAAGAGAATGGTTCGGTAGCGGTGCCTGCGAAAAAGCTTGAAACCTTAATTCAAAACCTGCAGGGAAAAGAACTGAATATTGAGCTTCAGCAAAACTATAAGCTGACCATTAAAACAAAAGGCGGCAGGTGGCATATAACAGGTGAAGACCCGAATGATTTTCCCCTTCCTGCTGAGATAGAAAATGCTAAATCAATTGACCTGGATAACAAGTTGCTTTGCAGGTATTTATCGAAAGCAGTGCATGCGGCAAGCCAGGATGAATTAAGACGCAGTATGAACGGTGTTTATTTCGAAATCAGCAGCGGTGAGTTCAGAATAGTATCTACCGATGGTCACAGGCTGGTCAGAATAAAACGTTATAACTTTGATTATGATGGTGATAAAACAAGCATGCTTGTTCCTATTAAAACATGCCAGATGATGATAAAGCTTTTCCGCTCTTCTATTGTTAAAGCAGCAGAGATAAAAACCAACGGAGAAGAAAACTTAGACGGTACAACAGAAACATCTGACAATGAACCGTCACAAAATGTTAATATTTTATTCAGTACAGAGTTTATTCAATGCAGCTATAATAATGTAACAATAACATCAAGATTGATTGATGATACATTCCCCAATTACGAATCTGTAATACCAACCGATAATGAGAGGCATTTAACAGTAGAGAAGCAGGCACTTTTAGGTTCAATTAAAAGGTCCATCATTATGTCAGACCAGGTGACAAACAGGACTTCCATGTTAATAACCGAAAAGGAGTTAAAAGTTAAAGCTTCCAATAATGAATTTGGAACAGATTCAGAAGAAGTAATTGATTGCGAGTTTATATCGGATGTAGAAATTACAGACACAGAAGATTTTGAAATTTCCTTTAACGGGAAATATTTACTTGATGCAGTACAGCAATTTGACAGCGTAGAAATTAAATTTAATTTCAGCACACCACTAAAAGCATCAATTCTGCAGCCAACTGAACAGAGTGAAGATGAAGACATGATTATGCTGGTAATGCCTGTTAGAAATATATGACAAATGACCCTGGAGAATTTATTACTGGTAAACTTTAAAAACTATAAGGATAGTTCTTTTAATTTTAATTCGCGGTTTAATTTTATATACGGCGATAACGGTAACGGAAAAACCAATCTGCTGGAAGCAATTTCTATGCTGTGCTACACAAAGAGCTTTCTACAATCATCTGAGATTGAATGTGTAAAATACGGAGAGAGTGAATTTGAGGTTTCCGGCAGCTTCAGAAATTCTTTGAACAGCTCGCAGAAGGTTGCTTACAGGTACAGTGCTGATGAGAACAGAAAGTCTGTTTCGGTGAATAATGAAGTTCTTGGAAGACTTAGCTCATTTTTTGGTGAATTGCCGTTAGTTGTACTAGCGCCCGGTGATTTAAAGCTCACGCAGGGAACTCCCGGAGACAGGAGAAGAAATTTTGATATTATTATTTCCCTGATGAGCCATTTATACTTTGATGACCTGAAGAATTATACAAGGATTGTAAAGCAAAAAAATTCCTTATTAAGAGATAATTTATTAACAAAAAAGTACAGCAATTCGAAGTTAATAGACCTTGTTGAACCATGGAATACGGAATTAATTGATGCAGGAATTAAGCTAATTCAGAGAAGAGCCGGGTTTACAACCGAATTCCAGGAATACATGAATATCAATTTTCATGATATAGTCGGAGACAGATATCAGCCAATAATTTCATATAAACCAGATATTTATGAGGGATTTAATAACGGTACTTTTGATGTTATAAATATTAGGAACAGGTTCGAAAATAAGATTACAGAGTTTTATCCGTTAGAAGTCAAACGCGGTATGTCACTCGTTGGACCGCACAGAGATAATTATGTTTTTACGATGCTGAAAAACGGCAACAGCTTTGATGTAAGAACATTCGCTTCGCAGGGAGAGCATAAAACATTTATAGTTGCTCTCAAATTTTCTGAATATGAGTATTTAAAGAACAAAACAGAATCAGAGTATAAAGGTGAACCGATTCTGCTCTTAGATGACCTATATTCGGAGTTAGACAGAAGCAGAAAAGAAAAGATAACGAACTTGCTTCCGAAGTTAAATCAGGTCTTTCTCACAACTACGGATACAGGATATCTAGAGCTGCTTAAACAAAATTTTAAAGAAGACGAATTGTCATCATTTAACATTATAAATGGAACGCAAAAAGCAGCCGGTTGACCTGGCAGAAAGAACCAAAAGTACAGCACCATTAAAAAAAGAGCTTGATGGATTGCTGAAGGGAATTAAAAGATACCAGAAGCAAAGATATGCTTTCTGGGAATCGGTTGTAGGTGAGAAGATAGCAAAGGTGGCAATGCCGATAAAGAATAAAAAAGGGGTTTTATTTGTAAAAGTTGAAGATGCAGTTTGGAGATTTGAGCTGACAAAAAGGAAAGACGAGATAATAGAAAAAGTAAATTTACATTTGAAAAAAAATACAATTAAAGATATAGTTTTTATTTAATAGATGAATAAATTGAAAAAAACAGACGCAACAGTTACACCAAATCCTGAAACTTACAGTGCCGAAAATATTCAGGTGTTAAAGGGTTTAGAGCACGTAAGAAGACGTCCTGCCATGTATATCGGTGATGTTTCAAGCAGGGGTCTTCACCATCTTTCATACGAAGTTGTTGATAACAGTATAGATGAAGCGTTAGCAGGGTATTGTGATAAAGTATCACTCTGGATAAATAAAGACGGCTCTATTACAGTTGAAGACAACGGCAGAGGAATTCCAACAGATATGCATCCTACGGAGAAAAAATCTGCATTGGAAGTTGTAATGACTGTCCTGAATGCCGGCGGAAAGTTCAACAGGGATACCTATAAAATTTCAGGTGGCCTTCATGGTGTTGGTGTATCGGTTGTAAACGCATTAAGTGAATGGCTTGAAGTGGAAGTTTACCGTGACGGCAAATGCTTTTACCAGAAATATAAAGCAGGTGTTCCTGTAGCTGCTGTAAAAGTTACAGGTAAGGTTTCGCCTAAAAAGACAGGTACAAGAACTACCTTTATGCCCGATAAAAGCATATTTAAAGTAACAAACTTTAAATATGAAATTATCGAAGAAAGGTTAAGAGAGCTTGCATATCTTAACAAAGAAGTTACCATCTTTATTAAAGATGAAAGAACCGATGAAGAGAATAAATTCCATTTTGAAGGCGGTATAAAAGAGTTTGTTAAATATATTGACTTGAACAGGAAATCATTCCAGAAAGAGCCAATCTTTATTAAAGGTGAAAAAGATAAAACTGTTGTTGAAGTAGCTTTCCAATACAATGAATCATATAATGATAATATTTTTACATATGTAAATGATATTAACACTCATGAAGGCGGCACACATTTAATTGGATTTAAAACTGCATTAACAAGAACCTTAAATAACTACGGTTACAAGAATAATATAATCAAGAATGAAAAGATACAATTAACAGGAGATGATTTCAGAGAAGGTTTATCGTGCGTAATCAGTCTTAAAGTGCCTGAGCCGCAGTTTGAAGGACAAACCAAAACAAAATTAGGAAACAGTGAAGTAAAAAGCATTGTAGAAACCATAGTTGGTGAAGAATTACAGGTTTATCTTGATGATAATCCTTCAGTGGCAAAGAAGATAATTGAGAAATGTTTAAGAGCCGCAGAAGCAAGGGAAGCCGCGAGGAAAGCACGTGAGTTAATCCGCAGGAAAAATGCTCTTGAATTCTCAGGTTTACCCGGAAAATTAGCTGATTGCTCAATTAATGACCCCGAACATTGCGAAATATACCTCGTAGAGGGTGATTCAGCAGGTGGGTCTGCAAAGCAGGGAAGAGACAGAAGATTCCAGGCAATACTACCGCTTAAGGGTAAAATTTTGAATGTTGAGAAGGCAAGAATGAATAAGATACTTGAGAATGATGAAATAAGGTCTATTATAACTGCTCTGGGAGCTGGATTTGGGAACACAGAAGAATTTGATGAAGCAAAGGTCAGGTATGGCAAGATAATCCTTATGTGCGATGCCGATGTAGATGGAAGCCATATAAGAACATTACTTCTTACATTTTTCTATAGGCACATGAAACAAATAATCGAAACAGGCAAATTATTTATAGCACAGCCGCCATTATATAAAATAAAACACGGTAAAGAAGAATATTATGCCTATGATGAAAATGATAAAGACCAGATATTGAAGAGGTTCAAAGTTAATTTGAAAACAAATGGCTCTAATGGAAATCCGGATGGTGAACCGGTTGTAACAGAAGACGGTGAGCAAAAAATAGGCAAAGGTGTTACACTATCGAGGTTTAAAGGTCTTGGAGAAATGAATCCTGAGCAATTATGGTCAACTACAATGAATCCTGAAAGCAGGACAATACTCCAGGTTTCAATAGAGAATGCATCAGCAGCTGATAAGATGTTTGAAACATTAATGGGTGAAGAGGTTGAGCCAAGAAGACAGTTTATTGAGAAGAATGCAAAATATGTTAAGAACCTGGATGTTTAATTGATTGGTTAATTGTTGCAGGTTGCAGGTTAAAGGTTGTAGGGTGATAAGCTGACAAGTTGATAAACTGACAAGTAAGTAAAGAGAATTAAAATTATTAATGAATTATAAAAATTCTAATTAAAATTCCATCTTTAATTAATATAAAATATTATTAATATAATAAGATGGAATTTTTTATTTTTAAATTAATGAATAAAAAATATTATTATATAATATTGATAATGATATTTTTTACAGGAACGTTACATTCTCAAATTCCTGTAAAATCTAACAAGTACTTAATATCTGCAGGAATGGGGGTAAGTCTTACCAACACTCCTTCATTCAATGATTATCTGAAAGAATTTATACCATATTCGAATAAAGATAGTATTAAAAGCTTTTCAGTCGGTTTTGAAATATTTACAGGAATGGAATATACAGTTAATAAAAAATTTTCGATAAAGCTGGATTATTCTTATTTTATGAAAAGCTTATCGTATTATTTATTTTACAACTATGATTATTTACTCCAGGTGCACCAACCGTACCTGATGGCTTATTATGTTAATAGGCATACAAATTTCAGATTTAAATTCGGTGCAGGAGCAGGCTACCATTTTGCAAATCTGAACAGAACAATATCTAATGCATCGGAAATAAATTATAAAGCTTCAGGACCTGCATTCAGAGGAGAGATAATCTTTTCTGCTGACATGTCAAAATCATTGGAATCGTATTTAAGCGGTTATATAACAGGGAGTATGCTTGGTTCTTTAAAAGAAACCAATGGAAATATTTTGAAAAATCCCACTACAGGGAGTGAAGTTAATTTAGGCGGTTATGGAGCCGGAGTGCGTCTTGGCTTTTCAATTAAATTATAAACTACTTTGAACGAAATCTTTAAAGCTATTATATTAGGTATTATACAGGGGATATCTGAATATTTACCTATCAGCAGTACGGCACATCTTAGAATTATACCTTCATTTTTTGGATGGAAAGATATTGGAGCAGGTTACACTGCCGTTATACAAGTAGGTACTATGATTGCCATTATTATTTATTTTTGGAAAGACCTGATGCTTATGACATCAGCAATAGTTTCATCAGGTAAAAACGGTGATTACAGAAAAAATAAAGAATTCAAATTGTTAGTCAATATCTGTATTGGAACAATTCCAATCCTGATTTTCGGTTATTTATTTAAAGACCTGATACGGAACCAATTCAGAAGCATGTATATTATGGCTATAATGCTTATTGGTTTCTCGTTTGTTATTTATATTGCAGAAAAATTTTCAAAAAAGAACAGAACATCGGATGACCTGAATACAATGGATGCCTTATTCATAGGATTTTTCCAGTCAATTGCATTGATACCCGGCACATCAAGGTCAGGTTCAACTATTACAGGCGGCTTTTTCAGGAATATGACAAGAGAGGCTGCAGCACGATATTCATTCCTGCTGAGCATACCTGCAATACTTATCAGTGGTGTTTATGAATTATACAGCGAAAGAGCAGAATTGCTTGCAAGCAGTGAAAACATGTTAAGCTTAATTGTTGCAACTGTAGTTTCGGGTATTGTTGGCTATCTTTCTATCTGGTTCTTACTTTCTTACCTGAAGAAGCATTCAATGATGATTTTTATTATATATCGTATTATTTTTGGTATAATAATATTGGTTTTATTAAGTACAAATTTAATTTTCTAAACAGAAAGGGATTAAAAAGATATGAAGCTGTTCAACATCAGCATTTTAATAGCAGCTTTTTTAGCTGTTGGAATATTTGTTTCCGGCTGCGGTAAAAAAGAAGAGGTACCACCTAAAACAACAACGACCCAGGAACAAAATAAAACACAAGATAATCAGCAAAAAACTACACAGCAGCAAGATACAAATAAAACGATTGCTCCCGATACATCAAAAACTACGGAAAAAGAATCAAAAACAGAGACTAATAAAGTTGTAATCCAGACAAGTATGGGAGATATAACAGTTGAGCTCTTCGAAAAAGATGCTCCGAAGCATGTAGCAAACTTTAAGAAACTGGTGAAATCGGGATTTTACAATAACACTACATTCCACAGGGTAATTGCTGGATTTATGATACAGGGCGGCGACCCTAATTCAAAAGATGACGACAGGTCTAATGATGGTCAGGGCGGACCCGGATATACTATTCCCGCAGAAATTAAAGCAAAGCATGTGCAGGGGGCATTGGCAGGTGCACGGCTTGGAGACCAGGTTAACCCGAAAAAGGAATCAAGCGGAAGTCAGTTTTATATTGTTACAGGAAATGCCTCTCACCTTGATGGTGAATACACAGTGTACGGTAAGGTTATAAAAGGAATGGATATTGCTTTAAAGATTGAGAAGGTAGGTGTTGACCGTGCTTCCAACCCGGTTGAAAAAGTAGTTATTAAAAAAGTATATTTTGTAAAATAAATTACCTGAATAATTGAATAAAATAGTGTTTGAACAGCCATTGCAGCAGCCGGGTAATAATAAAGCTGCTGCGAAGACCAACTTTTCACCTTTAGTCATTGGTGCTTTATTTATAGGTATGTTGGTATATTTTTTATTTCCAGGAAGCGGAAACAATATTATAAAAACCGGCTTTACACAAACAAATTCTCAAAATCAAATATATAATAACCAACAGATGAATTCAGAAAATGCAGCAAATACAAATAATATGAATGCAAAGAACGAATCTAATACCGTACTTATGGAAACAAGCATGGGCGATATGACAATTGAATTATATGAGACAGATGCACCTTTGCATGTGGCAAACTTTAAGTCACTTGTCAATTCAGAATTTTACAAAGATGTAACATTCCACAGAGTAATTGCAGGATTTATGATACAGGGCGGCGACCCTAACTCAAAAGATGATGACAGGTCTAATGATGGTATTGGCGGACCGGGTTATACAATCCCAGCAGAGATTAAAAGAAATCATGAACTTGGCTCATTAGCTGCAGCAAGGCAGGGAGATGCGGTTAATCCTAAGAAGGAATCAAGCGGAAGCCAGTTCTATATTGTTACCGGTGAAGCGTCATTCCTTGATGGACAATACACTGTATTCGGTAAAGTTATTAAAGGAATTGATGTTGCTCTTAAAATTCAGAATGTGAAAAAAGATGGACGGGATAATCCTTTAGAAAAAGTAGTTATAAATAAATTATCTTTTATAGAATAAATTGCCAGAATACTCAGATTTTGTAAAAAAAGTAACTGCCGGAAAGATTGACCCGGTTTATAATATTCTTATTTCCGACGGTTACTTTTTCAATAAGGCAGGGGAGTTATTAAAGGAAAAAATTTTCGGTTCTGCTAAGAATAACGAAAATTTTTTCCAAAGATATGGTGATGAAACCAATGCTGATGAAATTGTTGACCTCTGTAAAAATTTTTCTTCATTGTTTACGACGCATAAGATTGTTTTAGTAAAGAAATGTGAGAAATTATGGAAGAATATTGATGTTTTAAAAGAATATTCCAAAAATCCTGACCCGGATACGACACTGCTATTGGGTTTTGATAAAGAAATATTGGTGGAAAAGAAATTGTTTGATAAAAAAGCTGAAAAAGAGCTTAAATTTTACGATTTTACCGATATGCCGGATGAACAGTACAGGCAATGGATTAAGGATTTAGTTTCTCAAAATGGCTGTTCTATTGAAGAGAGCGCTATAGATGAGCTTATCAATACTGTACCCCGCTATTTTGACCTGGTTAGTACTGAAATTTCAAAAATTTGTAATTATTTTGAATTTGAAAGTGCTGAACCTAAGGTAATTACTTCTGCTATAATACTGAAATTTACCGGTTATGATGCGGAATATTCACCTTATGACCTGATGTCGGCAATTATTAAGAATGACCACAGGAGGGCTCTCGATATACTAAATAATTTGCTTAACGTAAGTAGAATAAATGAATTATATTTGTTATCAACGATAAGCGGGTATTATATGGATATGCTGGCAAGCGGTAAAAATTTTGACAGTGCAGGAAAGAATGAATTATATACTAAGTTTAAAATCTGGGGTGAAAGGCTGAAGTTTATTCAGTCTCATTATAAGTACATAAAAAATAAAGATTTCAGCACAGCGTTTGGCAAACTGATGGAGACAGATGTTAAGCTTAAATCAAGTCAGATAGAACCTGCAGTGCTAATGACTACTTTGGTGCAGGAATTGACGAATATATAGCAATTTCGGATTGCGAATTGCGAATTGGTAATTTAATTTATCAGATTAGTCAAATTTGTCAGATTTTTCAGATTAATTTTAAGATTTAATCATACTTCATCATTTTAATCTGGGGTTCAAGCTTATTAATCCGCAATTGGCAATTCGCAATCCGAAATTGTGAGAGGGGGTTGGTGGGTGAGGTAGTTACGTTACAAATATTTACAAAAACGGAACAAAATTATAAATTTAAAGTAAAACTAATAGGATAAATGCCCTTAGACGAGGGATTAAAGGTAGAAGATCTATCAGACGAGCAATTAATTTTTAACTTTCAGGAAGGCGATAACAGTGCTTACAACGAAATTGTTAAACGCTATAAAGATAGGTTAACTAACTTTATTTACAGGTATGTTGGAAGTTATGATGAATGCGATGACATAGTACAGGATACTTTTATTAAGGTATATGTATCAAAGCATTTATATAAAGAGATTGCAAAGTTTTCAACGTGGATATATACGATTGCAATTAATCTTGCTAAGACGAAGCTGATTAAGAAGCAGAAGTACAAAATATTTTCATTAAGCTCTTCAAGTGAAGAAGATGATAAAGATTTTGATATACCCGATGATGCTTTTTTGCCTGATGTGGATGCTAATGCAAAGTTTCAGAATGAACAGATACAAAAAGCGCTTAATTCGATTTCGGAGAATTACAGGAAGCTGGTAATACTTAGGGACGTTGAAGATTTTTCATACGAAGAGATAGCTGAAATGACAGGGCTTCCGATGGGTACTGTAAAATCAAGGATAAACAGGGGAAGAGAAAAACTACAAAAATTATTAAAGAATTTATACAGAGAGTAATAAAAGTTACAAGCAAAGAGTTAAACAATGTCTGACGAAGAAAAATATAATGAACTGAGAGCCAGGCTTAGAGCTGTTCCTAAAGTTAAAGCGAAGAAGGAATTTGAGCATAGGTTATACTCAAGGTTAAGAGGAGTAGAATCCGAGCGGATGGGTCCATCTGCAAAGCACCTGTTACATGGTGAAAAGCAGCGCGGGGGTCTATTCTCATTTCTGAGGCCGGCATATATTCCTGCAATAGGGTTGACTGCTGTAGTTCTTATTGCTTTGATTTGGTATGTTGCATACAATCCGGGTCAAATGAATAAGGACGAGCAGGTTTCAGTTAAGCAGGATACTCAACAGCAGCCGTCTTCAAGTACTTTAGGTCAAACGGTTGAAGAGAGTGCTGAAAGGAATGAGAAGAGCAAAGAGAGTCCGATTACATCGAATGATGAAGTTACTTCGAAGGATTCAAGAGGATCAGAACCGAGAGTTATGACGAAAGAAGCTATTTCAGGGCCGGAGAAAGTGAATTCGGATTTTAATGTGATAAGAAATGAAACCGAACAACCAGTTGAACAAAAGACTATGCCGGTTGATGAACAGATAATAAAAGCTATTCCAAAAATAGATGCTGAAAAAAAGTCGGAAGAAAAGATTGATGATGGCGTAAGAAGAATTGAAAAGAAAGAAGCACCCGCTAATATAAGAAAAAGTGAAGGCGACTTGAAAAATAAAGAAGATAAAATCGATTCGGACCAAAACAAAGGAACGGAAAGTATAATTAAAGATATAGCACCATCTATTAAGGAAAAAGAAGCAAGCAAGGAAACAAGCAAAGACTCGGTAAAGCAGAAAGTGACTAAGAAAAAAAAGAAAACCGAAGATAAGGAAATAAAGCAGGAAGAAAAGTCTCAGGAACCTGACTCAATAAAGAAGTTGGAGAAATAAAAAGACCCTCAATTGAGCGTTTTTTGGTTATTCTCATTTTCTGTCTCGCAGTTTATCTGAGAAACGGATGAATTGGACAATATTATTTTATTAAAATCATTTTCTTTGTTTCTTCAAAACCATTAATATTTACTCTATAGAAATATATTCCGCTTGAATAATTTGAAGCATTCCAAATCACTTCATTAAATCCTTTCATAAAAATTTTGTTATAGAAAGATTTAACTAATCTACCGGAAATATCGTATATTTCTAGCCGGACATATTTATTATCGTTTATTAATGTTGGAATATAAAAACGTATTATTGTAGATGAGTTAAATGGATTAGGATAATTCTGTAATAATATGAAATTATATTTTAAGTATTTTTCACCGGGTTTTACACCTAAATATTGTGAATACTTCATTGTTAACATTTTTTGTTTTCTGTGACCGGTCTGATAAATATTACAATCTTTATCTACTTTTATACATGATGTTTCAGCTAAAGAATCAATATATGATTGCTCCCATAAAAATATTCCCGAGTTGTTATATTTTATAAGTTTCATTTTACTTATTACAGGATGACCGATATGAAAATTTGATGCAATGTAGATTTGATTATATTTGTCAATATCAATATAACTGTTATGTTGGTTGTTCAGTGAATCATTTTTCACTTCCCATATTTTATTACCATTTGCATCATATTTAACAATAAATTGTCTTAAACCGGAATATTGGTCACTTCTGCAGGATCCGCATACATAGCAATTTCCGGATGTATCGCTGACAATTGAGTTTCCCATATAATCGCTTCCATTGTTTGTTGAATCCGGATTATATAATTTTATCCATAGCGGAACACCTGTCGGAGTATACTTTATGATTAGACAGTCATTTAATGAAGGATTATAATTATTCTTATATCCTGTTATGTAAACATTATTTTCTTTATCTAGTGCTAACGATCTTGAAGCTGCCGAAAAGCCGACCTGATCTGACCACAATAGGTTTCCTGATGAATCATACTTTAGTGTAGTTGCTAATCCTTTATTCTCTCCTGTAATGTAAATGTTGCAATTTTCATCAGCTTTCATCCCGTTTACATATGAAGGCCTAATTGATGAACCAAATGATTTAATCCAAAGCACATCTCCAGTATTTGAGTATTTAATTGTTGTTATAACTCTGCCTAATGTCCCCTCTACAGTACTATTTCCTGAAATATAAATATTTCCGTTGTTATCAATTGCTATTTTATCAGCGCGGTCTATTCCATTAACAGGTCCGTCATAATATCTTACCCATTGCTGCACTCCGCTTGAATTATATTTGATTGTGCAAAAATCAAAATCACTTGCAGTTCTATGTGCATATCCTGTTACATAGACATTACCTTCATTATCAACAGCAATATCATGAGGAAATTTACCGCCACCGGTTTCTCCGGTAAAATTTGTGACCCATTGCATAACACCGCTGGTGTTATATTTAACTGTTGTATAGCTGTTCCATGGTATAGTTCCATTGTAACCTTCGGAGTGACCTGTAGTATATACATTTCCCGAGTCATCTATTGCCATAGCAGCAGCACCTGATGAGAATGTATTTGTTTCGGGATAAAAGCTAGTCCACTCTCTTTGTGGTTGGGCATAAAGATTTACAGTCTGCAGTTCTAAGCAGAAAATGAAGAACGCCATAGTTACCGGTAGTATTTTGTTTATCTTATATTTTTTCATACTTCAATAAAAAAATTCACAAAACACAACAAAAATCAGTAATTATTGGCAGCAACTTATGGCCGGAAAAATTGCCGCGGATAATTTGTAGGTGAGGATTTTACTAAATATAATTTCTTATTTAAACCCTGTCAATACAGTTATTTACAATAAAAAAGGCAGACATTAAAAATGCCTGCCTTTTTATCTTTACTTAATAATTCTTACTTCTTTTCTATCATTCTTTTTGTTAATATATTATCTATCAGTCCATATGCCTTCGCTTCTTCAGCTGACATAAAGTTATCTCTGTCGGAATCCTTATGAATTTGCTCAATCGGTTTGCCTGTATGATGAGCTAAAATTCCATACAGCGAGTCACGAGTTCTGAGCATTTCCTTAGTATAAATCTCAATATCGGTTGCCTGTCCCTGTGTACCGCCTAATGGCTGGTGAATCATAATTTTGGAATTGGGCAGAGCCGTTCTTTTACCTGCTTCACCGCCTGCAAGCAGAATAGCAGCCATTGATGCAGCCATACCAATGCAGATAGTAGCTATTTGCGGTCTGACGTACTGCATTGTATCATAGATTGCCAGTCCTGCCGATACGCTTCCGCCCGGTGAATTAATATATAACATTATATCTTTATCAGCCTCTTCAGATTCAAGAAATAAAAGCTGAGCAATAACTAAGCTTGCAATGTGGTCATCAACAGGAAATCCAATAAACACAATACGCTCTCTCAGCAAACGGGAATAAATATCCATGCCGCGTTCACCCCTCGATGTTTGTTCAACAACCATTGGGACAAGCTGGTTTACGGTATCTAATCCTTTGTGAATACCTGCAGCACTTGCAGATATGATGTCTTTGTAATGCATTTTGTTCCTTTCTATTTTAAACTCGATTATCAGATTCATCAGATTTATCAGATTCATCAGATTCATCAGATTTAAGAACCGCATCCGTATTCATTTTCTTGAAGTTGATTCAAGATATTTTATAAAGCCGGATAAACTTCTTGATATTTCCTCGCTTCTGCATAAAAGATCATTAAATGTTTTATCATCGATATATTCAAGATCTTTGGAGAAATATAATTGTGTTCTTAATTCTCCGGCAGAACCTTTGGAAATATATAAAAACCGTATAAACTCAGTATTGGATTTTCTCTCATAACCTTCAGCAATATTACTGGGAATTGAAACTGCACATCTTCGCATTTGTTTTCTTAAATCATAATCTTTTAAATATTCAGCATTACCTGTGATTTTGTAAATATCTTTAACAAACTCCCTCGAAATTTGCCACACTTCAATTTCTTCAAATCTGTTAAATTTCATTTTAATAAATTTTATTTAAAAATTAGTTAATTAGGAAATTTAACAGATTTAATTTATTTAAAAAAAAATCTATTAATTCGATTAATCAAACAAATCTGACTAATCCGATAAATCTGACTAATCTGATGAATCTGACTAATCTGATAAATCTGATGAATTAAGTTTCTATCTTGTGCTCATGAGTATGAACAACATCTTTAATATTAGCGTTCTGAATCAGGAAATCCATTAGCTTTTTATCAAGCAAACGGTATTTAACTTCAGGATTTTCTTTATAAATATTTCTTAATTTATCAGCAGGGATATTATATTTTACTGCATCTTCAGTAATGAGCGGCTCAATATCTTCATCTGTAACCTCAATTTTTTCCGCTTCCATTATTTTATCTCTTATCAAATACCATTTAACCTGCATTATCGCATCTGCTCTTCTTGTTTTTCTGTATTCCGCTTCGTTAAAATCAGCCGGCAGCTCGCGTTTTGGATGCTGGGTTTTCATATCTTCGATATTATTGTTTAATACATTTTCAACAAGCACATCAGGAACAGGGACATCATTAAGCTTAACCAATTCACTTATTACATTATTCTTCAATTCCTGTTCAGTCATATTCGAATATATCTTTTCAAGGTCCTCTTTTATCTTATTTCTGAATTCAGCTTCATCTTTTATTTCGTCCTTATAAACTTTTTTAAAGAACTCGGCTGTAAGTTCAGGATATATTACTTTTTCCACCTTCATTGCTATTGCCTGGTATTTATCCGGTTTTTCCTGTTGTTCATTAGCTGTTACAGTCAATAATCTTTCATCACCAACTGCCATACCTTCAAGCTGTTTCTTCAAATCAGGACTTAGCTGTTCATCATTGAGATAGAATTTTATATCTTTATCATGCTGACCGATTACAGGCATTCCGGCATCATCAAGCTTTTGAATATCCAAAGTCAGAACATGTTCATTATCTTCCGCTATTTGTGCTTCTTCATATGTAACATGCTTTGAACGCAGATATTTTATTTCATCATCAATTGAGTGGTCATTGACAGGGTATATTGTTTTGTTTACATCAATGCCTTTGTAATTTGTTACTTCAAATTCAGGTTTTATTTCGTAAGTGATTTTGAACTTAAACAATTCCTTTGGCTGATAGTCCATATCAACAAGAGCACCTTCACCAAGGATAGGAACCTCATTGTTCTTCAAATATTCTTTGAATACATCATTGGCAACGTCTTCCAATGAGCCTTGCTCTATCATATCGCCGTACATCTTTTTAATCATAGAAACAGGTGCTTTCCCTTTACGGAAACCGGGGATATTTACCTTGTTTTTATACTTTAGAAGGGCTTTTTCAAAATGCGGGGTAAGTTCTGAGTATGGTATTTCAAACTCGACTTCCTGTTTAACCTTATCTATACTGTTTATCTTAACTTCCATAAATTTATTAAATTAATCAGGCAATATAATTGAAAATGAATAGGGTATCAATGTACTAAATTTTGGAGGATTTGAGATAAAAATTGGTATAATTGCGGGTATTCTCCATACCGGCAGTTAGTGTAAATCTATAACTTCATATTCTTCATTCTTAACGTTTTTTTGCTTGCCTTGCGTGTACAGGCGGGCGGAAATAACACAATAGTTAAAGCCGCATCTGTGAAATTTCAGTGAAATCAGTGTCATCTGTCCCATTGGGATCCCTCTGGGATGATTCAGACAATCAGCGGTCATCCAGCGGTCACTCAGTGGGCACTCTATGGGCATTCAGCAGGCACTTTACGGGCACTTAGCGGGCAGTATTTGGGCAGGAGTTTTCAAAATATCGCTGTAACTCATTGCAGTATAAAGAGATAACTCGTGACCAAAGTGTTAAAAATTGCTCAAAAAATGGCGATTACAAGCAGGAAACGAGGTTTTCGAAAAACTACTCCTGCCCACGGTAATTTCGGGTTTTAGAAACAAAATATGCTAATTATTGTCGCAGATATTTGAGAGTTAAAGTATTACTTTAAGATTATCCAAATCAAATCAGAACCAATCCCACTGGCACCCTTGATAAGGAGGAATTGTTATCCTGTTTACTCTTCCAATCTGATAAATGTGATAAATCTGATAAATTTGATGAATTATTCAATACACTCTAAACTATTTTGAGATAAAACTTGACAAGAGGCAATCTCTATATTATTTTTATATAGTAGTGAGAATTACTGCAAAATATCACTTACTGTCGTTCTTTGTCAATATCGAAATCATGATCTTCCGGTCGTAAAATAAATTTATCCTGAGCTTAATACCAGGGACAGATATAGAAACAAAAAAGTATAAAAATGAAAAATTCGGGAGTTGGAGAGTTGTGAGTTGGAGAGTTGTAAATCCTCCGGTAATCTTAAGCTGACGCTTGCCTGTCTGCCTCTGGCAAGTGTCAGGTCAATTTCAGTTAAATTAAGTTCTTTCTTTCTCTGGCATACATATCAGTTAATCTAAGTTAATCCATATTCTCAAAATAAGACCTGACACTGCCTCAGAAGTAAAGATTCAACCTAAGACATGACACTGCTCCGTAAGTGAAATGTCAAACTACGACCTGACACTGTCTCTTAATTACAAACTTAATAAACTTAACGAACTTAACAAACTTAACGAACTTAAAGAACCCTTTTCATGTTATTCTATTTATTATGCCATTACCTTTTATTCAAATATTAGAAGTGTTATTTAAGGTGTCTCCGATTCTTCAGACTGCTTCTGACTTAGTAAAAAAAGTCAGGAAGGAAACAAATAATAAAATACAGGAGGTTGAAAGCAGTCTTGAATTTAAAGTAGAATTATTGGAGAAAAAACTTAAAGACCAGAATAAGCTAAATCATGAAATTGCCGAACAACTTGAAGAGGTAAGTAATGCTTTAATAAAAGTACGTAAAAGTGTGCTCTATATACTTATAATTTCATCTGTATCTTTTGTTATGTCTGCTGCAGCATTGCTTATTATATTATTAACATAATAATACTAAACCTTATGTACTACAGGCTGTGATTTTGGTTTTACAACCCTGACTGTAAAATATGCTGCCGCATAAATTAACGCCGATAATATAAATACAATTCTGAATCCGAACGTCATCGAAAACATTACAACAAGTATGCTTCCCAGCACTGAAAAGAAACCGTTTATTCCCCAGGAGTAAGCTGTAAGATACCTGGTAACATTAACATCATTATAATTTATCATTCTAAATCCATAGGGGAACGGCATACCCATAGCAAACGCCAATGGTGCAATTAATCCGATTGAAATTAATATCCTGAATATTATATCAGCACGTACAAGTGCATCAAAGATAACCGGATTAAGCAATCCAATGAGAATTGTATAAACCGTAATGAAAACAAAAATGTAAAACGGGTCACCTTTAATCCGTTTAAGAATTTGCTCAGAGAACATGCTGCCGATACCTGAAAAAATAAGCATCGTTGAAATTACTGTAAGCATTGTATAAACAGGCTGACCAAGGAATAAAGTGAATTTCTGTATCAGGCATATCTCAATCATTATATATGCAAGACCAAGCGATGCGAAATAAAGAATGAATTTTCTTTTCTTAATTTTTTTTATTGCAGCATTCTTTCTGAATTTCATATATATTGGAAGAAGAATCAGAACAGTTGATATGATTAACGCCTGAACCAATATAGCTATCAATGTAGATTCGGCGGCCGGTTTTTGAACAAGTGTAAATACTGACCTGTCGGTTTGTGAGAACGATGCCTTAAAGTCAGATGGATTTATTTCTGTAAATCCAACCTGGTGCTCAAAATACGGATTATCATCTGTAGCAGGAAGCAGTTTTCCTGGATACTTCTTTACTGTTTCATATATGTTATCGCTTTGAATTAGGTCTTTATATATTCCATCCTGATTTGATACAGGGTCATATACTATTTCAAGGTTTAATAATGCCGCCTGAGTTTTAAGAAGCTGAATATCAAATTCATTGAAGCCGTCTTTTTTATAAACTACACCCGTGAGAAAGCTTATATCTTTTTCAAATTCAGTCGGCGGTCTTTTGAATATGAAGAAATGATTTTTTGATTTCACACCTGACATTTCATCATAAGCGATTTTAATTGTAGTTACTAAACGTGGTATCTGTGGTTCAGGTCTTGAGATATAAAGTATTCCATCGAGCTTTAAATGCTGGAGGTAATCCTGTATCGCTTCTTTGGTCATGATGTAATTTTCGACCAGGCTCATTGCACCGCTTGCAGTAGCAGAAGCAGATATAGTGTGAGCGCTTATCAGTACATCAAATTTTAATCTTTTTCCTCTCAGCCAGCTTCTTGCATCATCTGTGACTATTTTTACTTTCTTATTATTTGCAATACCTGTTGTCCACCCGTTTACAAATCTTTTTTGTATCAGGTCATTCAGGATGCCATTTATTTCAACAGCAGTAACTGTCTTTGCATTGTGAGAAAGTGCCGACAATATTTCACCACCGCCGCCAGAACCAACGACAAAAACATTAGCTGAATCCTTCTTCAGTATCATTGCTAGGTTGGATGCATCTGCCGGGGGAGGGAGTGAATCCGTTACCCTTGGAACGTAAGGTATATTAGTTGTGGAATTTCCTTCATCAATTATTGCTGTATGTACAGGATAGGCATCAATCGGTGCTTCATCATCTTTAATCACATCTACTTTTGAAAACGTATTCCATTCTGAATATATTTTGAGTTCGGGATTTTCTTTAATGTAATTTCCGTAAAACTTGTTATCCGATACCCTAATTGGCATGTATGAGTCAGGAGCAGTTAAGAACAAACCGTTTACAATAATTAATATAAGTCCTGCAATAAGTCCCGCTCCCGATAATTTACTCTTTTCAGATGAAAAAAATAAAGCCGCTAGAGCACCAATCATAGAAGCAGCTGCAATTCCGCCTGAACCGCCGTATTTTGGAAGAACGAGAATAAAAACAAAACAACTTAAACCTGCACCAAGCAGATCAAAGAAGTATAGCCTGTTAATACTATTTTTAAATCTTGTAAATATTAATCCGACAACTAAACCGGCAAAGAAAAAGGGGAGTACTATTGCCAAATAATAAATGGGGAGATATAATAATTGGGTTGTATCTGCTAATAAACTAAATGGCTCAAAGGGAATCCTGTTGATTAAACCAAATGAAATTAAAACCGATATTGAATAAAGAATAGAAACTAAAGTTAATGCTTTATTTACCTCTGTTTTATTTAGCTTATCAGAAATTGTAATAACTACACCGCTAATTCCAAATCCAAGCAAAGCAATACTTATAATCATAAATGCAAAATGATACCAAAGGGATACAGATAATACTCTTATCAATGTAAACTCAAGCATAAGAGTACTAAGTGAAATTAACAACAAACCAATTTTATGCTTGTAAGTTAGAATCTCTTTTTCATGTGTCTTATTTACCGGTTTCATTTTACAGTTTGTAAAGTTTATAAGGTTTATAAAGATTTCAATTTATAACTTTCCAAATGAATGGCTTTGCAATGCTCTTTAGTTCAAGGGACCAGTTATTTGATTGTTATCAGGTTCTTGATTAGAAACAAGTATTGACTTAAACTCTAAAATATCATTTAATCGAAATTACCGTATCTCTTAAATATCTCTTTTTCGTTTTCGGGTAATCTGTGCTGTAATGCAAGCCGCGTGATTCTTTTCTTGATAGTGCCGATTTGGTTATCAGGAACGCATTTAATGCAATATTACGCAGCTCTAACAGTTCACGAGTTATCTTGGTTTTTTTATAAAATCTCTCAATCTCTTCATTTATCAGTTCTAATCTTCTTAGTGCCCTGTGCAGCCTAAGGTCTGAACGTACAATACCGACATAATTAGACATTATCTGTTTTATTTCAATTTTATCCTGCGAAATTAATATCCATTCTTCAGTATTAACAGTCCCTGTTTCATCCCACTCCGGAACTTTGATATTATCTTTTTTCTTTAGCTTCTGCTTTCCAATAAAGAATTGCCTGCAGTCTTCACTTGCTTTATCGGCATATACTAATGCTTCAAGCAGTGAATTGGAAGCTAACCGGTTTGCACCATGCACACCTGTCATTGCAGATTCACCCAGGGCATATAAATAATTTAAACTTGTCCTGCCTTTAAGGTCACTTAAGATACCGCCGCAAATATAATGAACAGCAGGAACAACAGGTATATACTCTTTTTTTATGTTGATACCTGATTCAAGACACCTGTTAAAGATATTGGGGAAATGAGTTTTTAATTTTTTCAGTGCAACATGAGTGACATCAAGGTATACATAATCCAATCCGTATTTTTTCATTTCATTATCAATGGCACGAGCAACAATATCTCTTGGAGCAAGCGAGCCGCGTTTATCATATTTTTCCATAAAAGATTCATCATCTTTAGAGCGAAGAATTGCACCTGCACCACGCAGTGCTTCCGATATCAGGAATGCCTGCCATTTTTTATCCCGGTTAGTTTCATATAAGCTGGTAGGATGGAATTGTACAAATTCCATATTACCAATCTTGCAGCCGCTTCTGTATGCCATCGCTATTCCGTCACCGGTTGCAATATCAGGATTTGTAGTATGCAGATAAACCTGCCCGATACCTCCTGAACATATAGCTGTAATCTTTGCCCTGATTGCAGTTATATCATTATTTATTTCATCGAATGCATAGGCACCGTAACAATTGACAGAGTTGGTTTTTCTTTTTTTACCGGGAGTTAAATGATGTTCTGTGATGAGTTCTACAGCTGTGTGATGTTCTAATACTTGTATTCTTTTATTTATTGCTACCTGGTGAAGCAAAGCCCGTTCAATTTCACGCCCTGTGAGGTCTTTTGAATGTACTATACGCTGTCTTGAGTGGCCGCCTTCACGTCCAAGGTCAAGCTTGCCGTTATGCTTTGAAAAATCAGTTCCAAGCTTAATTAACTGCTGAATTAACTCAGGACCTTCTTCCACTATCTGGCGTACGGAATCTATATGGCATAAACCTGCTCCTGCTCCTAAAGTATCCTGAATATGCAGTTCGAAATTATCGTCAGGGGCTATTACAGAAGCTATTCCGCCCTGAGCATAGTTGGTGTTTGATTCTGCTTTATCCTTCTTTGTGATAATTAAAACATCAGCGTATTTTGATGCTTTAAGAGCGAACCATAATCCGGCTATACCACTTCCAATGACCAGTATGTCAGTTTTTATTTTCAAACTATTGAGAAAATTCCTGTGTTATATCCTGATCATTTTTAGCCAATGTAAATCTGAAATCCTGTAAAGCAAGCGTTGGCTCTTCAACAAGCTTTACTCTTATAAGATATTTGAAAGCTATTTTAGTCATATGGCTTATAGTACCTTCTTTAAGATGCTTATAAACCTGCGGATTTACCTTTAATATTAATTTGCCCGAAGAAAGTGTTGATGACTGGGATTTGTATCTTCTTATCCAGCGTTCGATTCTTGTTACAATATTGGATGAAGATTCTACTATTCCTGTTCCGCCGCACAGAGGGCATTGCTCTGATACTGACCTTACTATGCTTTGCCTTACACGCTGTCTTGTTATTTGAACAAGACCAAACTCTGACATTGGAAGAACTGTAACCTTAGCCCTGTCTTTTTTAAACTCTTTCTTTAATTCATCATATATCTTTTTCTTATTCTTATCATCATAAACATCTATAAAGTCTATAACAATAATTCCGCCAAGGTCTCTTAACCTTATCTGTCTGACAATTTCCCTTGCAGCTTCAAGATTAGTTTTAAGTGAATTAACTTCCTGGTCTTTGCTTCTTGCATATTTTCCGCTGTTCACATCTATTACAACCATAGCTTCGGTATGCTCAATAAAAATATAACCTCCGCTTTTCAGGTTTATCTTTTTATTAAAAGTAGTTTGTATTTCCTTTTCAACGCTGTAAGCATCGAAAAGGGGATCTGAATTTTTGTATAAATCTACTTTATTAACAAGAGCCGGTGAAGTTAATTTAAGATAAGACATAACTTCCTTAAAAAGCTTCTTTGAGTCTATCAAAACTTTTACAACGTCATCACGGAATAAATCCCTGATAACACTTGAAGTCATAGACAGGTCTTTGTAGATTATTGCGGGCGGCTTTTCATTCTTAACATTTTTCTCAATTTCTTTCCATGTACTCAGCAGGTTATCAAGGTCTTCCCTGATAGCCATTTCCGGCTCATTTTCGGCAACTGTTCTGATTATTGCACCAAACTCAAGTCCTGTTTCACGCTTAAAATCTTTAACAATGTTTTTAAGGCGTCTTTTTTCTCTCAGGTTGGCTATTTGTTTAGATGCATTGACCTTATTTTCAAATGGAAGAAAAACAAGATACCTGCCGGGTAAAGCTATTTTAGATGTAACTCTTACACCCTTATTGCCTACCGGTTCCTTGGTTATCTGAACAATTATGCTTTGGTCTCTTTCGAGTTTTGGAGGTTCATACCTTCTTCTTGTGGTATGCCTTACAGCAGTAGTTGAATATGGGGCTGAACTTTTTTCATCCTCATCATCATCGTCATCGTCATCAATATCCTCTCCGCCTAAAAGAGCTTTCAGGTCTTCCGTTTGCTCTGCAACATCGGAGAAGTGAAGAAATGCATCCTGTTTGAATCCAAGGTCAATAAATGCGGCTTTAATACCGGGTATGACCTTTGCAACTCTGCCTAAATAAATATCACCGATGATACGCTCGTACTGTGCATTCTCTATGAATAGTTCAGTTAACTTGCCGTCCTCGGTTATAGCAATTCTATTCTCATTCGAGGTAGAACTGATTAAAATTTCTTTTTTCATTGTATCACAAAATTAATGCTTCGAAATCACTGAATTATAAGCACCGTCAGCAGAACATTAAGTATTCATAGATTTTAAGAACTCGCGATTGTTCTTTGTACCTTTTAATTTTTCGAGCAGAAATTCCATAGCTTCAACAGGAGTAAAATCACTGAGGATTTTCCTGAGCAGCCAGATCTTGCTGAGCTCATCATCGTCCAGCAGCAACTCTTCTTTTCTCGTGCCGGATTTGTTCAGGTCTATTGCCGGGAATATTCTTCTGTCACTTAACTTTCTGTCAAGTACAATTTCCATATTACCGGTACCTTTAAACTCTTCAAAAATAACTTCATCCATTCTGCTTCCTGTTTCAACAAGTGCAGTTGCGATGATAGTTAAGCTTCCGCCTTCTTCGATGTTTCTTGCAGCACCAAAAAACCTCTTGGGCCTGTGAAGCGCATTAGCGTCAACACCGCCGGAAAGTATCTTTCCACTGTGAGGTACAACTGTGTTATGTGCCCTTGCAAGTCTTGTTATACTGTCAAGAAGTATAACTACATCTTTTTTTGCTTCGGTTAAGCGTTTTGCTTTTTCAAGTACGATGTCTGAAACCTGGACGTGTCTCTCGGGCGGTTCATCAAATGTGGAACTGATGACTTCTGCTTTTACCGAGCGTTCCATGTCTGTTACTTCTTCAGGTCTCTCATCTATGAGAAGTACTATTAATTCTACTTCAGGGTGGTTCCTGGATATACTATTAGCAATTTGCTGAAGAAGAATTGTTTTACCAGCTTTTGGCGGTGAAACAATCATTCCTCTATTGCCTTTGCCAATCGGCATGAACATGTTCATTATTCGTGTAGCATATTCACCCGGTGTGCTTTCAAGGTTTAATCTTTCGTTTGCATATAAAGGCGTCAGGTTATCGAATAATGTTCTTTCCCTGATGGTTTCAGGGTCAACACCGTTAACCTGCTCTACTCTTAATAATGCAAAAAATCGCTCACCTTCTTTTGGTGGTCTAACTTGTCCGCTTACAGTATCTCCTGTTCTCAGAGCAAATTTCTTGATCTGGGAAGGGGAGACGTATACGTCATCAGGAGATGATAAATAATTATAATCCGAAGATCTTAAAAATCCATAACCATCGGGTAATACATCCAGTACACCTTTACCGTATGCCACACCGTCTTTTTCGGTCTGAGATTCAAGTATCTTATAAATTAATTCCTGTTTCCTAAGATCACTGTAACCTGTAATTTTAAGGTTTTTTGCAATAGAGTACAACTCTGCAATTTTTTTTGATTTTAATTCTCCAATGTCCATTGTTTTTTTGAGATTATCCTTTCGGCTCGCCTTTAGATATGGTTAAGGCCTATAATTTAATTATATTTTGGTAAGTAAATAAAATTTTTATTATTTTAAATAAAGTAGTTATTTTCCCTGATGGAAATCTGGGTAGATTTCTGATGAGTTTTTAATAAACTACTCAAATATATACATTTTGAATTCATAATTCAATAGCTGTCAAAAGAAATTCGTAAAAAGGTCATTTTTCTGCTTTCGGAACCTTTCCTGTAAATTCCTGCCGGTCTATTGGTCAAAGGTTCTGCTTAAGGCTCCTTTTAGAGGATTCTAAGGGAAATTCAGGAAAGAAGGTATCGCAACCTAACGTACTCTACGAACTTAAAGAACTATTAGAACGGTTAATATGCAGAGACATTAAATAATTTTTTAATTATCTTAAACAGGGAAAAATTAAATAATCCAATGGGAAAAATACAGAAGCATTTGATTGTTTTCTTTACTGCGGTAATCTTACTGACTCTATTTACCGTTCCTATATATTTAAACGCAAATAAGTATCAAAACAATTCCCTAATATATCTGATAAAGATAGATGGTTCAATAAATCCGGCAACCTCCGACTTTATCCACAGGAGCATCAAAGAAGCAGTCTCAAAAAACGCTGAATGTCTGGTTATTGAGTTAAATACGCCGGGCGGCTTACTAAAATCAACAAGATACATCGTTTCAGACCTGTTAACTTCTGAAATACCTGTTATTGTATATGTTTCGCCAAGCGGCTCCCAGGCAGCTTCCGCAGGCGTTTTTATTGCACTTGCATCAAATATTGTGGTTATGGCTCCGGGCACAAATATTGGAGCTTCACACCCGGTAGGTATGGGCGGACAGCCTGATTCGGTTATGAACGAGAAAGCCACCAATGATGCCGCTGCATTTATCCGTTCAATCAGCGAGAAAAGGAACAGGAATGTCCAATGGGCTGAAGATGCAGTTAGAAAAAGTGTCTCTATTTCTGAGAATGAAGCTTTAAATTTGAATGTGATTGACCTGGTTGCTAATAACATTAATGACATGCTTCAGAAGGTAAATGGCAGAGAAGTTGAAACCTCAAAAGGCAAACATATACTTAATACGTCAAACACTCAGATAGTTGAAGTGGAGATGTCATGGTTTCTGAAGTTCCTATTCATTTTAAGTGACCCGAATGTCGGGTATATTTTAATGATGCTGGGTATCTGGGGTATTATACTTGAGTTTTATCATCCCGGTGCAATACTGCCGGGAGTAGTAGGTGCAATTTGCATTATACTTGGTCTTTATGGATTACATACATTGCCATTGAACTTTGCAGGTTTTGGCTTAATACTGCTGGCAATTATTTTGTTTATAGCAGAAATAAAAATTGTAAGCTATGGAATGCTTTCCGTTGCAGCTGTTATTTGTTTGCTTATCGGTTCATTCATGCTTATTGACCCGGATTCATCACTTGAAGGAGTAAAAATTTCTATGGGAGTAATATTAACAACTGTTCTGACAGTAACGGCTTTATTTTTACTTTTAATATTCCTTGTTATAAAAGCGCACAAGAGAAAAGTAGAGACGGGAAAAGAAGGATTAATAGGGGAGGTTGGCGAGGTTTATCAGGAACTGACATCATCAGGTGAAGGTGTAGTGAAAGTTCATGGCGAAATGTGGAATGCCCTGCTTGCCCCTGGTTTAGATTCAGTTTTACCTCCGGGTACAAAAGTAAAAGTAGTTAGTTTAAATAATTTGAAGATAACAGTACAGAAAGTTCTTTAGTTTATAAACTTTATAAAGTTTATAAAGTTTATAAAGTTTATAAAGTTTATAAAGTTTATAAAGTTATATATCCGCTCTTTCCCAAATTTCTATTTGGGAAAGTATCGCATGTAGGATTTGAATTTTCCGGAAAATAGTCCGCATGCAGGGAAAATATTATAAAATTTAAAGTTTAAACAATTAATTCGTCAATAAAAAAATATTATAGGAGAGCATTTCAATGGAAGCAGCAATATTAGTTTTACTTTTTTTCTTCTTCATCTTTTTCCTGATTATTATTTTCAACATGATAAGGATATTAAGAGAATATGAAAGGGGAGTGATATTCCGCCTTGGAAGATATGTAGCTACTAAAGGACCCGGTCTGATACTGCTGTTTCCTATTATAGACAAAATGGTTAAAGTCAGCTTGCGTACAATTGTAATGGATGTACCTACACAGGATATTGTAACAAGAGATAATATATCCATAAAAGTGAATGCTGTAATTTATTTCAGGGTTATGAATCCGGATAAAGCAATTGTTGAAGTGCAGGATTTCCTTTTTGCAACATCACAGATATCACAGACAACATTAAGAAGTGTGCTGGGTCAATCAGAGCTGGATGAATTGCTGGCAGAACGCGATGAGATTAACCGCAAGCTTCAGCTTATTATAGATGAGCACACAGAGCCGTGGGGTATCAAAGTATCGAATGTGGAAGTAAAACAGATCGACCTGCCTATTGAAATGCAGAGAGCTATGGCAAAACAAGCGGAAGCTGAAAGAGAAAGAAGAGCTAAGGTTATTCATGCTGACGGTGAATTCCAGGCATCACAAAGATTGGCGGATGCTGCTGAAGTTATCAACAAGCAGCCGATATCATTACAATTGAGATACTTACAGACATTAACAGAAATAGCAACTGAAAAGAATTCAACAATTATCTTCCCGCTTCCGGTTGATATAATATCCCAGTTCATGAATATGGCAAGAAATTATAGTGAAGAGAAAACAAAAGGGAAATAACAATTAGCAATGAACAATTAACAATTAGCAATTAGCAACTTGAAAACCCTCATTACAAAGCAAAGTGATGAGGGTTTTTTGATTGGAACTAATTTATCCTGGTGGTTTTGACTTTTCTATTTATTCATGAATAAACCCCTGTTTTTATAATAAGTAATAAGCTAATTTATTTTAACAAATGGGGTAAATATGCTTTCAAAATATTACATTAGCAAAATTTTCGCATTTCTGTTTTTGCTTTCTATCAATTACACTTTTTCACAATCAGGTTGGTTTTGGCAGAATCCAAAGCCGCAGGGAAATGATATTGAATCCATATACTTTATTAATCCTGCTACTGGATTTGCTACAGGCGAATTCGGTACTTTGTTAAAGACAACTGATGGATGTAGCAGCTTTTTATCAATAAATACTTTTACAAATCAAAAACTATACAAATTTTATTATTATGATGGAAACACTGCTTTTATTACCGGCTCTGATGTATTAATAAAGAAAAGTACTGACGGAGGAAACACCTGGATTCAACAAAACACTGGGATACAAAATGGTTCTATATATAGTATTCATTTTATAAATTCACTTACAGGATTTGCAGTTGGACCATCAATAATTATAAAAACTACTAATGGTGGGAATAATTGGACTAGTATAAATTCTTCATCTTCCGGTTATACATTTTATGATATACATTTTTTCAATGTAAATACAGGTATTGCACTTGGCAATTATTTTGTGTATAGGACGACTAACAGCGGTGTTAATTGGATTAAAATTGAATCCTTTTCAAGCGATAATTACTTTAAGGATTTCACATTTATAGATAACAATACAGGTTTTATAACAGGTACACAAAGTAGAATTTATAAAAGTACTAATGCTGGTGTTGGTTGGCAACAAGTAAATTCGGGTAATTATACGTCCGACTTTAATTGTATTATGTTTCCATCTTCAAACATAGGATTTGTATGTGGAAAAAATGGAGAAATAAAAAAAACAACAAATGCAGGAACAAACTGGATATTACAAATAAGCAATGTGCAGGAAGAATTAAGTAGTATTAATTTTGCAAATGATAATACAGGATGGTCAATGGGCAAAAATGGTATAGTCGTAAAAACTAATAATGGAGGTGTCAATTGGGTAACTATTTCGAACTGTGTTACAACCAATGATCTGTATTGCATGACCTTTATTAATGAACAATCCGGTTATATAGGTGGGGGACTTGCCACAATTTTAAAAACAACGAATGGAGGATATCAATGGTCGAATTTAAGTAATCCTTCGCAAGGAGGAATTTTATCTATGGATTTTATTAATGTTAATACTGGTTTTGTAGCTGATGGATGTGGAGTTTTATTTAAAACTACAACTGCTGGTAGCAATTGGTCAAATATAATGCAAGGCTCATTAAATTTTTCGATTAAATTTATCAATCAAAATACAGGTTTCATTGGTTCTGCAAACAGCACTATATTCAGAACTACTAATACTGGTGATAATTGGAATCCTTTTACTGTACCTGAATTTAATAAGGTATTTTTTAATGTATTTTTTAGTTCTGAAAATATAGGATATGCAGGAGGCGGAGGTCCTTCAAATTATGATACAGGCATTGTTTATAAAACAACTAACTGCGGTTCTAATTGGTTTAAATTAAATACCAATTCAACTTTACAAGTTACCAGTTTATTTTTTATTGATGATAATACCGGGTTTGCCGGAGTAAGCAATAACATAAATAATATTATTTTGAAGACAACAAATTCAGGAATAAACTGGTTTCAGATAAATTATACATTGAGCACACCAACCGCAATATTCTTTTTTGATTCCAATACCGGTTTTTTAACATGTAAAAGTACATATTCTGGTTGGAATAGAATGTTTAAAACAACAAATGGAGGAACAAATTGGTCTGTTGTCCCATTGGCTTCTGACAATAATATAAGCAGTATTTATTTTTCGAATAATTTAACAGGATATGCAGTTGGTAAAGATGGTTTAATAATTAAAACTACAACTGGTGGGGTTCCAATTGCAATTGAACCCATTAGTTCTGAAATTCCAAAAGAATATTTTTTATCTCAAAATTATCCTAACCCATTCAATCCATCAACGAAGATCAAGTTTGATATACCGCAGGAAGTGAGAGACCAGAAATTAAAAGTTAAACTAATTATTTATGATATTCTCGGGAAAGAAATAACAACACTTTTCAACGAACAATTATCTCCCGCTAGTTATGAAATTGAATGGAATGCTTCAAATTACCCAAGTGGTGTTTACTTCTACAGCTTAACAACAGGTAACTATAGTGAATGCAGAAAGATGGTGCTTATTAAATAACTCCATGCTACGAAACCATAAAACGTTATATAATATTAATATTGTAATACGTTTTATATTTTGTTATATTAGGGTAAGTGAAAGGAGTAAATGTATGACAACAGTAACAGTATCTTCCAAATATCAGATTGTTATCCCTAAAATTGCTAGGAAATCCATGAAAATAAAACCGGGGCAAAAACTGCAATTAGTTCAAGCATCGAATAAATTAGAATTTATTCCATTGAAAAGCATAAAAGAAGCCAGGGGCTTTCTTAAAGGTATAAACACAGAAATAATAAGAGAAAAAGATAGATTATGAAAAACATTGTCGATTCTTCTGCTTGGCTTGAATATTTTGTTGATAGTAAAAATGCAGAGAATTTTTCTAAAACTATAGAAGATTTAGATAATTTGATTGTTTCTTCAATAAACATTTACGAAATATATAAAAAATTATTAATCGAAATTGATGAAAATACTGCATTGCAGGCAATTGGAATTATGCAGCAAGGTCACGTAATCCCGGTCGATGAATTAATTTCTATTAATGCAGCGAAATTAAGTGTTGAATATAAACTTCCTTTGGCAGATAGCATTATTCTTGCAACAGCAAAATCGCAAAATGCAGTTTTGTGGACACAAGATATAGATTTTAAGGGCTTACAAGGCGTGAAATATTTTAAAAAGAAAAAATAACAATTTTTTATATTCTAAGCTTATTCTCAATAAACTTATACACTTCTTCCGGCTTTATCTCATCCATTATGTCACCTTCGGCGGTATCTGAAGGTGTGAAAATCTTTTTATAATCCGTATATGGTCCCCAGCGGGTTTCGCTTTCTACTTTGATAGGGGAGTAAAATCCAATCACGAAAGTACCAACCGCTGCGGCTATGTGAATAGGTCCGGTTGAATTACTGATGAACATCTTTGCCTGCTTTAATAATGCTGCAAGCTCTTTGAGGTTTAAGTTATTCACAATATATGTTTTTCCACCGGATTTGTTTGTTATATCTTTAAGCAGTTCATTTTCAGTTTGTGTACCTGAAAGAAGGATGTTATAATTTATTTTCTCATTTGCCTGAAGGAGTTCGATAAGCTTAATAAAATTCTCTTTTTTCCATGTAAGTGCTGAGCCAAGTGAACCGGGATGGATTATTATGTAAGGTTTATCCAATGGTACTGAGTGTTGTTCCAGCTTCTTTTTCATTGAATGCATTTCCGGTTCATTTACATCAAGCTTTAATGTGATTTTATCCGGACGTTTGCAGTTAAGCTCATCCAGCATGTCTAAATTATACTCTAATTCGTGTTTTAAGGCGTGTTTCCTGTGCTGATGGTGTTTTATGTTAAACAGGAAGGAATACCACCTGTAGCCTGTTCCTAAACGGTATTTTACTCCTGCCATAAACAATCCAAGTGCAGTAGCAAAAACAGGGCGGACAACAATTGCAAGGTCATACTTACCTCTCTCTGCAATACGGTGAATGTCTTTTATGTTTTCCTTTTCTATGGTATGAACTTTATTTATATTAGGATAATCCTGAACTAATTCTGCAACTCTTTTATTGACAAGGAAATCAATTTCAGCATTTGGGAAGTTAGATTTTAGTGTATCGATAACAGGCAATGTGAGGATTACATCGCCAATCCTATCGGTGCGTATAACGAGAATTTTTTCAGGTGCAATATTTATATGGGATTTTAACACGAATTATCAGTAAATATATATGATATGCGTGGTTTATGCAATTGACAAGAGAATTCCCGCTTTCGCGGGAATCTTAAACGGGTTTTACTCAGAGCTTAATAGAAGATTATACAAGGAATATTCGTTTTAATTTAAGAGATTCCCGCTTTCGCGGGAATGTAAAAAAAAGATTCCCGCTTTCGCGGGAATGCAAAAAAAGATTTTCCGCTTTCACGGGAATGTAAAAAAAGATTTCCGCTTTCACGGAAATGGGAACAGCTATGAAAAAAAAATATATTTACACTTTATTCATTTTAATTTTTTTCTTTCAATATTATTCTTGTTCAAATTCTGACCTGAAGGAAGACAAATATTCTGCCGGAGGAAAAGATTCATCAATTACTAAACAGGATACAATTAAAACTCAATCTTACGACCCATTAATGAATACTAACAATAAATTCAATAACCTTGATGAACAGGCATTTGATTTGCATTATGATGCAATCGTTATTGATACACATAATGATATTCTTATGCCTATCGTGCTTGAAAGTGCAGATATTACACGTGAAATGGCATCAACACAATCAGACCTTGTTAAGTGGAAAAAAGGCGGACTAGATGTACAGGTATTTTCTATCTATGTACCTGAAAAGATTAAATCTAATCACTTTAAATATGCAATGGGGCTTATTGATAAGCTTGAATCATTATCTTCCGAAAATCCTGTATTATTCCATCTTGCAACTGATTACAAATCACTTACTGAAGGCTTGAAAGAAAGCATCTTCTGCGGATTAATGGGAGCGGAAGGCGGTAATATAATTCAAGGCTCAATGGAAAACCTTGAAACACTTCACAGCAGGGGAGTCAGATATCTCGGCTTAACATGGAATACATCTAATGCTATTGCTGTATCTGCAAAAGATGAAACCGCAGGAAGAAAAGGCGGCTTAACAGAGTTTGGCTTTAAGGTAGTTGAAAAAATGGATGAGCTTGGAATGATGATAGATGTTGCGCATTTAGGTGAAACTGCATTCTGGGATGTGATAAATACAAGCAAGAATCCAATAATTGCGTCACATTCTTGCGTGTATAATATTTGTGCTCATTACAGAAATTTAACAGATGAGCAGATAAAAGCTATAGCAAAATCAAACGGAATTATTTGCGTTAACTTTTACAGTAAATTCCTTGACCCTGGAGGAGCAAATGGAACAACAATTCAGGCAAGATATAAAAGTGATTTAAAAGAAATTGAAGCCACCAGCAATGATATGATAGATTTCAATAAAAAAAGATATGAATACCTGAAGGAAAACCAGGCAAAGGGTGGTACATCAATCGATTACCTAATAGATCATATAGATTATATTGTTAAGCTTATAGGTATTGATTATGTTGGGCTTGGCTCAGATTTTGACGGTTCTATTATCACACCAAATGAGCTTTATGATGCAACATGTTATCCTGTTATTACAAAAAAACTGGTGGAACGCGGTTATAAAGAAGATGAAATAAGAAAGATATTAGGACTAAACTTCTTAAGAGTATTTAAACAGGTTTGCGGGTAGAGAGTTCAGAGAGTTTGGAGAGTTCAGAGAGTTATAAGGTTTATTTGGTTTTATAAAGAGTAAATCCCGAAGGGATGACATTATGGTAGAAATAATCATTCTCCATGGTTAGAATCCCGAAGGGATGATATTATGTTAATAAGATAATAGATAGAAGGATCTAGTCACGTCTGGTTGCCTCTGGCAGCTAGTGACGCAACATGTGTTTAATAAATCATATTTGAAATTTGAGAGTCTCACAATCAAAAATAGATGAAATTGCCTCTGCAGTTGATATTGTTGAAATAATATCACAATACACTAATCTGCGAAAAGCGGGCAGAAGCTTTATGGGAAGATGTCCCTTCCATGAGGAGAAGACACCATCCTTCAGTGTATCACAAGAGAAGGGTGTTTATCATTGCTTTGGCTGCGGTAAAAGCGGTAATGTGTTTACATTCATAATGGATATGGATAATGTAACTTTTTCAGATGCAATTAAAACACTTGCAGAAAAAGCGAATATTCCATTAGAATTTTATGATGAGCCGGAAGACGACAGGAACCAGATTGAATCTTTATATGAAATACATAAACAGGCAGCAAGATATTATTACGATACACTAATGAGCCATGATGGTATTTATGCAAGAGAATATCTTGAAATAAGAGGTATAAAACCGGATATGCTTCCTAAATTTGGATTGGGATTTTCATTAAGGTATAAAGATTCATTTTATCAGAAATTTAAGGATAATTTTAGTGTAGAAGACCTAAATGCATCAGGGCTGGTGTACGGTGAAGACCCGAAGGATAAGTTCAGGGGAAGGTTAATGTTCCCAATTATTTCTGAATCAGGCCGTGTTGTTGCATTTGGAGCTAGAAAATTATTTGATGATGATTATGTTCAGGCAAAATATGTCAACTCACCTGAAACAAAAATATACAATAAAAGCAAAACTCTTTACGGCTTAAGCTTTGCAAAAAATTCTATAAAAGAAAAAGGGTATGTAATACTTGTAGAAGGATATCTTGATCTTATCTCACTTGTCCAAAACGGAATACTGAATGTAGCGGCATCAAGCGGAACCTCACTCACCAATCTTCATGTGAGGATATTATCACGCTACACAAATGAGATTGTTATTGTATATGATGCTGATAAAGCAGGGCAATTGGCTGCAAGAAGGGCAATTGAGCTTATACTCGAAAATGACATGCAGGCAAGCATTATTGTTCTTCCTTCCGGAGAAGACCCCGATTCTTATATAATGAAAAACACACAGGATGCATTCGAAGAATTGGTAGATAAGAGGAAGAGCTTTATTAATTACATTGGGCAGAAATATATGGAAGCGGGCAGGCTTGATACACCCGAAGGCAAATCGGAATTTATGCATGAGATAATTTCATTAATTGCAAAAATGAGAGACCCGATTAAAAGGGATTATTATATAAAGGATATTGCAGATAAATATTCAATTTATGAGACAATATTACGTCCTGAAATAGAAAAAGAGCTGAAGAAGAACAAAATATTACTTCAAAGGATATTAAGACCTGCAATTGAGCAAACAGGAAATGTTGAGGAAAAAGTCCATGCAGATGTTTCATCAATGGAAATTAATCTGATACGATTGCTTGTTGATTCGGATGAAGAAACACAGCAATATTTAATGGATAATTTAGATTTCGAATACATAACAAATCCTGAAACAGCAAAAATAATAAATTATGTTTGCCTCAACCTCGAGAAACCCGAGTTACTAACTGCTGTGAATTTATTTACTAAATTTAATGACAGTAATGTTCGCACGATTATCAGCAGGGCATTGCTTGATGATAATTATGTAGTTAACGAAGGCAAGAATAGAAATTATTTAAGTGATGCAAAGAGGATAATAAACACATTTAAGATGTGGGATTTGAAAAAGAAGAGAGAAGAAATCAAGAAAGATCTGAAGGCTGCCGGAAACGATGTAAAGAAATACCAAAAATTATTAAAACAAATAGGTGATATTGATGCCGGGTTGAAAGCGTTGAAAGAGATTAAATAAAACACATCAAATTTCTGCAAGAATAATATATAATAATAACACATCAAACAAATTTAAATATGTCAAAAGGTTCGCTTTCCGAAAAAGAATTACTTAAAGAAATATTCAAAACCAGGCGTGTCAGAGTTGCCGTGAGATCTGTTTGTATTGATGGAGACAGGATATTAGTAGAGCGGCATGCAAATGACATATCAGCATGTTATGCTTTTCCTGGAGGCGCTTTAGAGCCGGGTGATTCTTTCGAAGACAGGATACGTAAGGAATATGAAGAAGAAATAGGTGAAGAAATAAGTTATTTAAAATACTTATTTGTAGTTGAAAACAGGTTTATGGTTGATGATACACTTTGCCATTGCGTTGAAATATATTATGAAACAAGGTTAAATAATACTGAAATAAAATCGAAGGAACCGCATTTGGAACATAAATGGATTCGAATTGATGAACTAAAGAATTATGATATACGGCCTGTAGTTGTAAGAGATGTAATAGCAGATGGTAAAATGTATGATGTGAACCATTTATCAAGTATGTTTTAAGCCATTTAAGCTGCATTAGATATAAAAAACAAAAAACCCCGGCATACACCGGGGCTTACAGTTTCAACCTGTCTGCATTAATACAAAATATTTTAGTTTACTTCCAACTTTTTATTATGCTGTTCATACCTGAAAAGCTTCGGCTAATAGTGTTCGGTTGATTCCCAAACAATTTTATGTTTCATCTGCATAAATACTTTTATTGCTCTTATTATAGCAAAGAAATTTATGACATTATCAACCAATACCCGCACTAAGCTTAGAAAAGCATATTTAAGTCCATACCAGTTATAAGTGAATACAAATCTGTGGAAAAATCTTAACATCATAAATGCAAATGACATACACAACAGCACCCATAATATTGGATTCATATTGGCGATAGGTTTAATAACTTCAAAATTAAAAAGATTTTGCAGAATGAATAACACATATACAAACAGCAAAATATTCGAAAGAATCATCATGAAATTACTGAAGATTGTCTTTCGGTCTCTCATCAGGAAGTATTTGGTTTTTAAGCTGCCATCCCATTTATGCATTTTCCAGTTCTGGAAGCAAATACCTGCTGTCCATCTTGAACGCTGTTTAACCGCTGCCCAAAAATAATTGGGGAAATATTCTGTAGTCGCAATCCTTTCCAGGTCATTCTTGAAATTAATTTCCATATTAATGAAAGATATCTTAAATCCCATTTTATGGAATTTTAATCCAAGCTCATAATCTTCCGTCAAATTAAGCTCATTGAATACCTTGCCGTATTTTTCTTCAAGCACAGTAAAAAGATCTCGTTTAAAAGCCATGCCTGTTCCTGCAAAAGGAATGAATGCATTCAATGCCTGCCTGACTACCAGGTCTTTAGTATGAATTTCCGCAAATCCGTCACAATATATTTTATGAATAAATTTTCCATTACCGCCCTTAATGGGTACAACCGGTATCTGGACTGCATCGGATTTTTGCACCGTAATGATATAATTAATTAGCTTTAATGAATTTGAATGAATAAAATCCTCGGAGTCATGAACTAAGATGATATCGAAATCCTTTTCTTCCCAATATTCATGATTTTTAATTATTTCATAAACATTGTTAAGATTATCGGCTTTGGTGGTAGGACCGTCTTTTGTATTAATACAAACTTTTACTCTATTGTCTTTTTCGGCTAGTCTCTTGACTACTTCAACAGTCTTGGTATCATTCGGATAAACACCAACGAAAATCTTATAATTGTTGTATTTGATTTTATTTAATGCATTGTTAATAGTTCTTTCGATTACCCGGAATTCTTTCCATGCACATATGATTAAAGCAATGGAGCTTTCTTTAGCTGCGTAAACAACACGCATATCCGGCAAAGATTGCCTGTACTTTTTTCTTTTAAGCCAATAAATTATATCAATAGCTGTGTCATCAATTCCGCTAATGACAAAAGCAACTGCACAAAACCATAATAATGCTTCAAAAAATTCGTTTATCATATCTCCTATTTTCTAGAATAAATTTACAATAATAATAGGCGACCCCTCTTCTATCATTATCAATTAATTGCAAAATCATTGTTAAACTTCATTCGTTCCTGTAAATAGTAAAATTATACCTATCTTAAGTTATAACAATATTAGAAAAATGACGCTGATTTTGCTTTTTTGTATGTAATATTAAACAATGAGTTAAGTTTTTTTAAAGTTCCCAATTATCAATAATATATTAAACTTATGGAAATATGTGAAATAAAGACTAAGAAAGGATTTACTCTAAAGTGTTGTTATATTAATATTAAAAATTAAAATTAATGAAACATGACACTCCGTTTAAAGTATTAGAATTGTGTTCCGGAAGCAATGTAAAATTTAATTTATCGTTTGATAAATATTCATTTAGAGATAAAGAAATTATATAAATACCTGCGATAACAGAGTTTAAACCGGAGGTAGTGTTTAAATCAGGTTTATCCTTTTCGTTGAAAACAGAATTTTTGAGTTTAATTATTTCTTTTCTGATAGAAAATATCGCAACTGAAGACAAAGTGCCGATAACTGCACCACCAAGCAAATCACTGGGATAGTGCATTCCCCAGTATGGCCTGCCGTAGGCAACAATTAAGCTCCATAAATAAACAGGAACATATATTTGCGGTGACTTAGGGTATCTCAGCATCAGCATTGTTGATATTGCAAATGATGTACTTGTATGACCGGATGGAAAAGAATATTTATCTGCAAATGATGTTCTCTTGTAATGTACGTTGGAAAGAGTTTTATAAGGTCTCTCCCTTTTAAATAAATATTTTATACCACCTGTAACCAGAAAATTCAACGCTTCAGAGGAAGCCAGCAATACACCTGTATTTTCGTCATATGTCCGGTTTTTTATCCTCCCGTATGTGAAGAGGGTTACAGGCAATACTATAGAAACAGGAAGTACAGATTTATCTGTAATATTGAAGAATTTATCAAAAAATTTGGTATGATGATTATTAATAGTACGGAATAGTTTTACATCCGAGCCTTCTTCTTTTACATCTTTTACAATATTTGTAATAACCGGCTTATTACCTACTGCTATAAATGTATCCTGCAATACATCCTGTGACTGTGTATTGCCCGTAAAATAAGCGATAAATACGGTAATTAATACTAAGTGTCTGACACAATATTTATTGTAAATTTTTATCATTAAGGTTTGTATATCCTTTTGTATTCACTCCAGTAATACATAATATTATCAACATAATTCACGGGTTCTTTCCAGTTGGTAAATAACCCGTTAGGCGGTCTTCCACCCCATACTTTAATATGAAGCGAATCATTTCCGGGACCAAGCATTGTCAAAGCTTCAGCGACATTATCCCATTCCAGGTAATCTTTACCCATGTAATAGGTAATAGACATGGCATCTTCAACCCGGCCTGAACCGCAATTATAAGCTGCAAGAGCAAGCTTGTATTTATTTGTGTCGCCTGCCTGGTTATATCTTCCAACAAGCAATGCATAATAATAAATTCCTGCTATCAAATTATTTACAGGTGATGTGTGGTCTTCTAAGTTCAGTCTTTGCTCAAGTGATGACCCTGTACCCGGCATAATCTGCATAAATCCGTATGCTCCGGCTCTTGATACAGCATTTGAGGTAAAAGCCGATTCCTGCCTTATCATTGAAAGCACCAGTCTCCAATCAAGCTTATAATACTTTGATTCATCTTTTATAACATCACCGTACTCAGCTATTATTTCATCTGAAGAACCTTTAAAGAACTCATGTTCCTTTTTTTGAACCTTTTGCTCAAGCTGGTCGAGTGTGTTCTGGCTTATATTATATTTTAAGTATCCAATTTGCGGATTTGCTGCAAATATATCAAATAAATTTTGCCATCTGTATAAATAACCCGTTAATACTGTTAGCGGCTCTCTTGAGATATTATTAAAATATCCCTCATAATCGATTCTATCCTGCTCTTTTGGCACATCATAAGGCGGAATTATGGCATCAGGATTTGAGCTGATTTCAATTTTTGGGGACGCTATATCTGAGAATTGACGCAATAAATATGTCACAGCAATTGCAATAGTAATTACAATTGCCGTCATTATCATAATTTTAGGGAAGTACCGGAGTCTTCTTATTACAGCCATTATATTATAATAAAATGACTTTCTTTCAGGCATAGTTTCAATTTTTCGCTCTGTTTTTAATAAATTTAGATACAAATTAATTAAAATCCTATTCCTGTAATTATTTATATCATTTTATATCCAATTTTAGTACATTTTTATGGTTTTTTAAATACCATAAAATTTGGTTAAATTAATAAAAATCAATATCCATTAAACTTTTTAACAAAATACTTGTCAAATCATATAGAGTTAGACCGTTGCGGGCTGAAGCAACGCTTAGTAGGGTGAAAAACTAACTTGCTTAAATTTGACAAATATTTATCCCAAAAGGATCCTCATGCGGATAATTTATGAACAAAATTATAAAAAAGCTCGCATAAATGCCTGAACAAAAGCCTGATAAAGAGTTAATTAAGGACTTTAAGAATGGGGATATCAGAGGTTACAATGAACTTGTCAGAAGATATCAGCAGCAGGTTTACAGGGTTGTAAGAAAAATTGTTCTTAATCATGATGACGCAGATGATATCACACAGGAAGTGTTTATAAAGGTGTATTCTGCATTAAAGGAGTTCAGGGAAGAATCGAATGTGTTTACATGGCTGTACAGGATTGCAACTAATTACTCGATAAATCATATTAAGCGTGTAAAGGTTAAGAATACTGTGAGCTTTGAAATAGTTACTGAGCAGGTTGAATACATTGAAAAGAAAACAGATGAAAGAATGGATGATGAACAGCGAAGAAAGATACTGATTGAAGCAATTGAAACATTACCTGCGCAGCAAAGAGCGGTTTTTAATCTGAGATATTATGAGGAATTAAGCTATGATGAGATATCAAAGATAATGGAAAAATCGGTTGGGGGAGTAAAAGCGAATTATTTTCATGCGGTAAAAAAATTGGGTGAATATCTGAAAGGTAAAGTAGAACCCGGTTTTTAAATTACGGAGAAAAAGATGAAAGAAAATAAATTAAATATTGAAGAAATAAAGTTTTTAATACCGGATTATATTTCCGGTGCACTTAGTGAGAAGGAAGCTCTTCTTGTCAAGGAAGCTATTGATAAATATCCTGAGGTTAATGAGCTTTATATAGATATGAAAGCAGCTTTTGAATTTGCTGATAAAGTTGAGATTGAAGAGCCAAGCCCGCAGTACTTTAATAACCTTTTACCCCGGATACACCAGAAGATAGGGGAAAGGGAAGAGAAACATACTGCAAAGAATCCTTTAGCTTTAATATGGAAGATTCTTGTGCCGGCTGCAGCGGTGATTATTTTGTTTATCATTTATATGATAGCAAATAATCCGGGTGAAAACATAAATGATAAGAATAAAACTATCGGGAAAACAGATTCTGTTAAAAAAGAAATTGAGCAGAAGCAAACTTTGCCTGATGTAAAAGAAAAGAAAATTGAAGAATCAACTGCAGATAAAACCAATATAAATAAAGAGCAAAAGAGGGTAATACGTAAGAACAATAATGTTAAAGAAGAAATTGAACAGGAAGAGAAAATTGATAATGAAATTGAAGAGAAGATACAGGTCCCTGCGGTAGAAAACGATGATGTAGCTGACGTTGTGGAAGATGAACCTTTAATATTGGGTGCAGGTGAAAGAGGAACATTTGATGCAGATATTGAAAGTGAAATAGATGAGCTTACAAAGAATGAAGAGGATGTAATCCTGAAACAGCTTGAAAAGAGTAACTTATAAAGTTTAAATAATACAGATATGACAGGGAAAAATACCATATTAATTAAGATCTTTATTGCAGTATGTATGCTCTTTTATATGGATCTTTTTGCTCAAAACAAAAATGATGATTTCCGTGAGAAAGTTGAAAATATTAAGATAGAAAAGCTGATTACAAAACTTGAGCTGAATGATAATGATGCCGCTGTATTTACGGATAAATATAAAAGCTACAGCAGGGAAATTAGAGCTCTGAACCAGAAACGGTTTAAGACATATAAGCTTATGGTAGAAAACCTGGAAAGCGGTAATGGAATTGACACGTTGGTAAATCAGGTGATGGAATATGAAAATGAATTGAACACTAAAAGACAAAGCTTTGCAGATGACCTGAAAACCTTCCTCACACCAAAACAAATGGCAACAATGATAGTCTTTGAGAAGAAGTTTAATAATGAGATACGCAAGCTTTTGAAGGAATTCAGAAGAGAGAACAGGAAGAAAGAGTGAAGAGTTTTAGAGTCTGGAGTTGAAGAGTTGGGATTTTGAAGTGTTTAGAGTAAATGTCAGGCAAGTCTTATCAGCAATTCTTATAACCATAAATCTCCGTACCATTTAATTTTTTCCTATAATTGCAGAAATGATTTCAATTCTGCAAAATTTTTATACAAAAAACCATAACCGCCTTTTTCTTTGTACATATTAATTGTTAATTCTGAATCATCTATCAACAAGCTATTTTTAATATCAGTACTTAAAGCAGCTAATGCAATATCATATAATTTGCCGCAATTTTCTCTTTTTAGAATTCCGTAAGAGGCAGAATTAATTATAACGTCAAACAATGAATTAAGTTTATGGTTTGGAACAGTAATTTGTGTAAACACATCCATATTATCCGTAACAATTCCAATCTTCCTTCCGGTAAGTTTCAGAGATTCTGCTAATTCATTAATCTCTATCTCAATACTCATTTTACGAATACTTTCCTGAAATATTTCATTAAGGCAGTTGAATTCATTTCCGGTGTTTTCAGAAATTATTTTATTAATTTCAATAGAACTAATTTGATTTCTCATCCATTTTTGAACCAATTCATTATTGCCGAATATGTTTTCCTGTATCCACTCATGTACTCCCGGATAGTTAGACAGATAGTATTTATCGTAATATTGTCCATTACAAAGTACGCCGTCAAAATCGAATAATATTGCCCGGTAATTCATATTTTTTTATCTTTATTCTCAAATTACATCAAATATTTTGATATTAGAAATCCAAATAAATTTGTTAATAATCCGGTAACTGCTTTTGAATTCAGGAATCTTCATTGTATTTGTATAAAATGAAAAGTAATTTTCAGGACGACAGTTGAACTTTAATTAACACAGATTAACAACATGAAATACTTATTAGGGATATCTCTGCTGTTTTACTTAACAACTGTGGTCTATTCTCAACCAAAAAATGAACCCGCTTTGTTTTCATCTCCAATTGATTCAATGATAGATAATCAAAGCAGTACTATATCTATAGGATTAGGAAACGGAACATATTCGGTTCTTAGTGATAAAGCGTATAATAATTGGGATTTAGCTGTTAATATTAATATCAAGCTTGCAAAATTTATATATCTGAATACCGGATTAGATGCTTATGAAGGTTATAGTCATCAAAAAATAACTATGTTTTATATCGGACCAATGTTTAAGCACAGCGTTTTCGAAAAAAAGAGAAATGCTGTATCACTTAAATTAGGCTTTTTGGGAGTTATACTTGGGCAGGCAAATGAATTCCCTTTAATTGGCGGTGATTTTAACTTTACACCTTCATATGATTATTGGATTACAAGGAATTTTTCAATTAACGCTGAATTAAGAAGTCATATCATTATTCATCAGAAAATAAATTATATTTTTAATCCGGTGATTGGTTTTTCTTTGCATTTATTGTAATACAATAAAAAAACTTCAAATTTTATTATGTAAAATGTTTCTGCAGCTTAAATATCCTCAAAGCACCTGATACAAGAAAGAAAGAACCTATAACCATTATACATCCTCTTTTTCCTGCAATGATTTCTGCCTGCTTTGCAGCATTACTGAGTAAACGTATATTGAATAAATTATTATTTGTATTTTTGGCTTTTGCATATTCGTATAAAACAGTAGGTTCCAATGCTCGTGTGTAATTCGGGCGGGTGAATATAATATTTTTACTGTACCTTAATATTTCATCAACTGAGCTTTTATAATCTTTATCTGCCATCATTCCAAATAATACTACATCAATATTTTTAACCGGTAAATTATTTAATGCTTCTTTTATTCCTGCAGGATTATGTGAAATATCAAATATATATGTTCTGTCTTTTTCCTTTATTACTTCAAGCCGTCCCCTGTAACCTGTGTTTTCTTTTACATTTGTAATTCCTTTTGCTATTAACTTTGGCGTAATGAATAACCTCTTGCCTGTTGTGTACATTAAAACTGCCAGTACTGCAGCAGCTGCATTTCTAAACTGGTATTTTCCCGGAATAGGGGAGGAGTATTTTAAAGAATACGTTTTATTTAAATATTTAATCTTTAAGCTTATACCTGATTTCCCGCTTTCTTTAATATCTGCATGGTCATCAAGATAAAACAAATGTTCTTTTTTTATACTTTTTCTGAACAGCAATTTTAATTTCTCATTATTATCGCTTACTATTACATCAATATCCGGTTTTACTATTCCCAGTTTTTCTTTTGCAATTGCATGGAGTGTGTTACCAAGATACTGCATATGGTCCATTGCTATTTGTGTAATGATTGAAAGCTTTGGCTTAACAATGTTTGTTGAATCTAATCTTCCGCCAAGTCCTGCTTCTATTACAGCAATATCAACTTTCTGCTCTTTGAAGTATTGGAATGCAACAGCAGTCGTAACTTCGAAAAATGAAGGCTTAAGTTTATCAATAAATTTCTTGTTTTTATTTATAAAATCAAAGATATATTTATTGGGTATCTTCTTTCCGTTAATTCTAATTCTTTCATTGAATTTCAGGATATGCGGAGAAGTATATAATCCCGTTCTAAGCTTCCTTTCTGCAAGAATGGATGCAATGAATGAAGCAGTAGCTCCTTTGCCGTTAGTGCCTGCTATATGGATGAAATCTATGCCTTCTTGAGGATTACCAATGTGTTCCAAAAGCTTTTGGATGTTCTTCAGGTCATATTTCATACCTGTCCGTTCAAGACCATACAGGTAATTGAAATAATCTACAGGTTTTTTCATATTAGTTAATTTGTTTGTTACATCCATTACTCTTCATTATGCCATTTCTGCTTTCGCTAGGAATTACTCCCGGTCATCACAGCAATAAAAAACCCGCTAAGAAAGCGGGTTTATATTGTTAATCTACTTCTGAAACATAATTGTTAATCTTCAACTAATTCTTTTTTCCGTGATTTACGCGGTTTCTTTACCGGTTCTTCTTCTACAGGTTGAGTTTCATCTTTTCTGAGTACCAGCAGGTCTTTGTATTTCTTCAAGCCTGTTCCTGCAGGTATCAACTGACCTACAATCACGTTTTCTTTTAATCCTAACAAGTGATCAACTTTACCTTCTACTGCCGCATCCGTCAGAACCTTTGTGGTTTCCTGGAATGAAGCTGCTGAAATAAAGCTGTCTGTTGTCAGTGATGTCTGTGTTATACCAAGCAATATCGGATTAGCGATTGCAGGATGAGCTTCTCTGAACTTAATTAATTCTTTACTCTTTTTCTTAAGCTCTGAGTTTATCTCTTTTCCCTGTTTCTTATCCATTATATCGTATAGCCTTACTTTTGTTGAATCGCCAACATCAGTTACAACTATTTTATTTTTCAGCTGTTCATTCTCTTCATAGAATTTGAACTTGTGAACAACATCACCTTCAAGGTAATGTGTATCACCCGGGTCAACCACTTTAACTTTCTGGAGCATCTGTCTCACAATAACCTCAATATGCTTGTCATTAATCTTAACACCCTGCATACGGTAAACTTCCTGTATTTCATTTACAAGGTAAGCCTGAACGTCACCGACACCTTTAATTCTAAGGATGTCATGCGGGTCAACTGAACCGCTTGATAACGCTTCGCCTGCCTTAACGAAATCACCGTCTCTTACAAGAATGTGTTTACCTACAGGAATCATATATTTCTTTTCAACTGACCTGTCTGTGCTGAATACCTTTACTTCTCTTGAACCTCTCTTAAGTGAACCTATCTCTACATATCCGTCGATTTCGCTCACGATAGAAGGGGAGTTGGGACTTCTTGCTTCAAATAACTCAGTTACTCTTGGCAGACCGCCTGTGATGTCTCTGGTCTTACCGGTTTCTCTGGGTATCTTTACAAGTATCTGTCCTGATGCAACCTTGTCACCATCATTTATGAGCAAGTGTGCAAGTGCGGGTATAATATAGTTACTTAATACTTCGCCCTTTGAATTTGTTATCTGTATTGTCGGGCTAAGTGTTTTATCTTTAGATTCTGTTACTACTTTCTGAATATGACCGGTTGTTTCATCTGGTGCTTCCATATAACTGACGTTTTCTTTCAAATCAACATAATTGATTATACCGTCATGCTCAGCAACAATTACTGAGTTGTATGGATCCCATTCATATAATACACGGTTCTTCTCAACCATTTCTTCATCTCTTACAAGTAAGTGTGCTCCGTAAGGAACGTCATATTTAGAAACCAACCTGTTATTATCATCGAGTATCTGTACAACACCATTTCTGCTTAAAGCAACAAATGAAGCACCGTCCGGTGAACCAACATTTTCATATTTTATTACTTTTACATTATCATAGTGTACTACACCTGCAAACTTGGTCGGAATTCTTGACTGTGTAACAATCCTGCTTGCAGTACCGCCAATGTGGAAGGTTCTCAGTGTTAACTGTGTACCCGGCTCACCGATAGACTGTGCTGCAACAACACCGACTGCTTCACCAACATCTACTATCTTGCCTGTTGTAAGGTTTCTGCCGTAACATTTTGCACAAATTCCTCTTCTTGATTCACATGTCAATACCGATCTGATTTCTACACTGGAAATAGATGTTTCGGAAATCTTTGCAGCTAATTCTTCATCAATTTCTTCGCCTGCTTTTACAAGTACTTTTCTTGTTACAGGGTCTGTTATATTATGAAGAGCTACACGGCCTAATATTCTTTCTGCAAGCGGCTCTTTAATATCTTCACCGTCTTTAAGAGCTTCAACCATTAAACCTCTGATTGTACTGCAGTCATTATCATATATAATAACATCCTGTGATACGTCAACGAGCTTTCTTGTAAGATATCCTGCATCTGCAGTTTTTAAAGCTGTATCTGCAAGACCTTTACGTGCTCCGTGTGTTGATATAAAGTACTCAAGGATTGATAAACCTTCTTTAAAGTTAGCGATAATCGGGTTTTCAATGATTTCTCCTGCCTGACCTGTCATGCTTTTCTGCGGTTTTGCCATAAGTCCTCTCATACCTGCAAGCTGGCTGACCTGGTCCTGTGAACCTCTTGCACCGGAGTCAATCATCATGTGCAATGAATTGAACCCATCTACCGAGGTTTTTAGGGTTATCATTAGCTCACTCTTTACTTCATTTGTGGCATGAGTCCAGATATCTATTACCTTATTATATCTTTCACCTTCAGTTATCAAACCTCTCATCCTTGATTTCTCAACAGCATCAACCTTTTTCTGTGCAGCTTCAATAATTCTGTTCTTTGCTTCAGGAACCTGTATATCATCAAGGTTTACTGAGAGACCGCCTTTCATAGCGTTGCTGAATCCGATTTCTTTCAGCTTATCAAGGAATTCAACTGTCTTTACGTTACCAACTATTTTGAATACTTTGCTGATATTCTTTACGATACCTTTTTTAGTAAGCAATTCATTGATGAAACCAACACCTGCAGGAACTATCTTATTAAAGATAACTCTGCCTGTTGTGGTTTCTATCATTTGTCCGTCATATCTTACCTTAATACGGGCATGTAATCCAAGCTTGCCTGCATCATAAGCCATTATTACTTCATCAGAGCTTGAAAATAATCTGCCTTCGCCAACGTCACCTTTTCTGTATTTTGTAAGATAATAACATCCGAGTACGATTTCCTGGTTAGCAATAGCTATCGGGTCACCATTCTGCGGTGAAAGAAGGTTGTGGCTTGAAAGCATCAATATTCTTACTTCAAGCTGTGCCTCATATGATAGGGGAACGTGTACTGCCATCTGGTCACCATCAAAATCAGCATTGAATGCTGTACATACTAAAGGATGAATCCTGAGTGCTTTACCTTCAACAAGTACCGGCTGGAACGCCTGTATACTTAATCTGTGAAGCGTAGGAGCACGGTTCAGCATTATCGGATGACCGTCTATTACGTTCTCTAGAACTTCCCATACTTCAGGAGTTCTTTTCTCAATCAGCTTTTTAGCACTTTTAACTGTCTTAACTAAGTCCCTGTCGATTAAGCGTCTTATCACAAATGGCTTAAACAATTCCAGAGCCATATCCTTGGGAATGCCGCATTCGTGAAGCTTAAGTTCAGGACCTACTACTATAACTGCTCTGCCTGAATAGTCAACCCTCTTACCCAGCAGGTTCTGTCTGAAACGTCCTTGTTTTCCTTTAAGAATATCGGAAAGTGATTTCAAAGGTCTGTTCTCAGATTTTACTGCTGTAGCTCTTCTTGAGTTATCAAGCAATGCATCTACTGCTTCCTGGAGCATTCTTTTTTCGTTTCTTAAGATTACTTCAGGAGCCTTTATATCTATTAATCTTTTTAATCTGTTGTTACGAATAATGACTCTTCTGTATAAGTCATTAAGGTCACTTGTAGCAAATCTGCCGCCTTCAAGAGGTACTAACGGTCTTAATTCAGGTGGAATTACCGGAATTACATCAAGAACCATCCACTCAGGCTTGTTTTGCTTTCTTCCTTCTTTTTTCTGGAAGGATTTTAAGACCCTTAATCTTTTTATAATATCTGTTTTTTTCTGAACTGAAGTTTCTTCATATAATTGAATCCTTAATCTTGCAACATCTTCTTCTACATCTACTCTCTTGAGGAGTTCTTTTACTGCTTCAGCCCCGTTTCTGCAGATAAATTTATTCGGGTCGAAATCATCAAGATTTTCCTGATCTTCGGGAAGATTATTAAGCGTGTTTAAATATTCATCTTCACTTAAGAGCTCAGCTTTCCTGAATTGTGTCGGACCCGGATTGATAACTACATAAGTCTCGTAATATATTATTTTTTCCAGTTCTTTGTTTGTTACTCCTAATAAGTAGCTTATCTTGCTTGGTGTTGACCTGAAATACCAGATGTGTACAACTGGAACACTGAGAGAAATATGTCCCATTCTTTCTCTTCTCAAGCTTTTCTGGTTGACTTCCACACCGCATCTATCGCAGACGATGCCGTTGTACCTGATTCCTTTATACTTACCGCAATGGCATTCCCAGTCTTTTACCGGACCGAAAATTTTCTCGCAGAATAAGCCGTCTTTATCAGGTTTAAAAGTCCTGTAATTTATTGTTTCAGGTTTTAAAACTTCTCCATGTGAATTTCTAATAATTGAATCTGTCGATGCAAGATTTATTGAAATCCTGGTGAAGTTTTTTCTGACTTTTTTAGCTTCTTTTTTAAATAACATATTTATATTAATTATTATACTTTTTTAATCAAGGTCAACATCAAGGCACAAGCCCTGAAGTTCTTTTACGAGAACGTTAAACGATTCCGGAATATTCGGTTCCGGTGTATTTTCTCCTTTAATCAACGCTTCGTATGTCTTGGATCTTCCGGTCACATCATCACTTTTTACTGTAAGCATCTCCTGTAATGTATAAGATGCTCCGTATCCTTCAAGTGCCCAGACCTCCATCTCTCCGAATCTCTGTCCGCCGAATTGTGCTTTACCACCAAGCGGCTGCTGAGTAATCAGTGAGTATGGTCCTATTGAACGGGCATGTATCTTATCATCGGATAAATGTGATAATTTCATCATGTAAATAAATCCAACGGTTACCTGCTGGTCAAATTTTGTGCCGGTCTGTCCGTCGAACAGATCTGTCCTTGAGTTCTTTGGCAATCCAGCTGAATGAAGTATGTTAACAATATCATCAAATGATGCACCATCGAATACAGGAGTTGCGAACTTAACGCCAAGCCTGTTTGCTGCCCATCCGAGAGCTGTTTCATACAACTGGCCAAGGTTCATACGTGACGGTACTCCAAGAGGGTTAAGAACTATATCAACAGGTGTTCCATCCGGAAGGAACGGCATATCCTGTACCGGAACTATCTTAGCAACCACACCTTTGTTTCCGTGTCTTCCTGCCATCTTATCGCCAACTGAAAGCTTTTTCTTCTTTGCAATATATACTTTTGCCATTTTTACAACACCGGTCGGAAGTTCATCGCCCAATATGATTTTATTTTTATGACGTTTACTTTTTTCTTCAACATCAAAATATTTGTTCTTAAAGTTTCTGAAAATTACCTGCATTAGTCCCTGTGCTTTATGAGATGAAGTCCAGTTAAGCGTTGGGTCTAAGTTTCCAATAATGAAATTCGGATTCTCAAGAAAATTTAAGAAAGTATCTTTCTTAATAACGGCTCCGTTCTTTATTACCGTAGAGCCATCTATATCTTTTATACCTAATGATTCTTTACCATCGAATATTATACCAAGCTTGGTAGCAAGAGCTGTATTAAGATCATCAACTGCTGTTCTTCTGTCATTTTCCAGCTTGTCGAGCTTTTTCTTCTCTTCTTTTTTGGTTTCAGTATCTCTTTGTTTCCTGGTAAAGAGCTTTTTGTTAATTACTATACCGCGCATTCCCGGAGGTGCTTTTAATGAAGCATCTTTCACATCGCCTGCCTTCTCACCAAAGATAGCTCTTAAGAGTTTTTCTTCAGGTGTCGGCTCTGTTTCACCTTTCGGTGTTACTTTACCGATCAATATATCGTTTTCTTTTACATCTGCACCAATTCTTACAATACCGTCTTCATCAAGTTCCTTGGTTGCTTCTTCACTTACGTTTGGAATATCACGGGTTAATTCTTCTTCACCGCGTTTTGTATCACGCACCTGAAGCTCATATTCTTCTATATGAATTGATGTATAAACATCTTCAGCTACAATTCTTTCGCTTATAACTATAGCATCTTCAAAATTGTAACCTTTCCACGGCATAAATGCAACAAGCACACTTCTTCCGAGTGCAAGTTCGCCATGGTCAGTTGCTGAACCGTCTGCAAGTACATCGCCTCTTTTTACCCTGTCACCAACCTGTACGATTGGTTTCTGGTTAATACATGTATCCTGGTTGGTTCTTAAGAACTTTATCAGTATGTATTCAACTTCTTCTGTATTTTCAAAGCTTGTTAATGCCTGCTCTGAGTTTTTGTCAATATCATATTTTACTTTGATTCTGTCTGCCGCTACATAAATAACTTCACCATCACCTTCGGCAAGTACAAGTGTTCTTGAATCCTGGGCAATCTTCTGTTCAAATCCTGTTCCGACAAGCGGTGATTCAGGACGTAAAAGCGGAACTGCCTGCCTCTGCATATTCGATCCCATGAGCGCTCTGTTTGCGTCATCATGCTCAAGGAAGGGGATTAATGCTGCGGCTGCACTTACTATCTGGTTTGGTGCAACATCCATATAATGGAGCTGGTCCGGTGTTACTATCGGAAAGTCTCCTTTATATCTTGCTTTAATTTTTTCATCCAGTATCTTGCTGCCGTCAACGTTTACATTTGCCTGGGCAATTATAAAGTCATCTTCTTTTTCGGCTGAAAGATATTCTATTTCTGTTGTAACCTTTCCGTTCTTAACGATGCGGTAAGGCGTTTCTATAAATCCGAATTCACTTATCTTAGCATGTGTACATAACGATGAGATAAGACCGATGTTCGGACCTTCAGGAGTTTCGATAGGGCAGAGGCGTCCGTAATGTGTGTAATGTACGTCTCTTACTTCAAATCCTGCTCTTTCTCTGGTCAAGCCGCCTGGTCCTAATGCACTTACTCTTCTTTTGTGAGTCATTTCTGCAAGAGGATTTGTCTGGTCCATATATTGTGAAAGCTGGCTTGTTCCAAAGAATGATATCAATGCTGTTGATATTGTTCTTGCACTTACCAGGTTTGCAGGAGTTATGTTCTCTTCATCATGTATGCTCATTCTTTCGCGTATTGTTCTTGCCATTCTTGCAAGACCAACATTGAACTGCTGTGAAAGCTGTTCGGCTACGCTTCTTACTCTTCTGTTTCCTAAATGATCAATATCATCTACTGATTTTTTTCCTGCTTCAAGGTCAACAAGATAGTTTATTATAGATACAATATCTTCTTTTGTCAGAACTGTTTTATCCGAAGGGATATTTAAGTCTAACCTGTAATTTAATTTATATCTTCCAACTTCTCCGAGGTCATATTTCTTCTCATTAAAGAAAAGCTTGTCTACAAGGTTCTTTGCAGATTCATCATCAGAATCAGACGGCTTTAATTGCTTTGAAATCTCTTCCAATGCATCAGATTCTGACTGGGCTGCATCTTTATTAAGAGTATTTGCAATTAAAGATTCTTCATACGGATGTTCTGATTTGAATATCTTTATCTTAGAGATAGAAGACCTGTTTATTTTATCAATAAGCTCTTCATCAACAACTTTTGCTTTCTCAGCTAATAATTCACCGGTTTCTTTATCAATTAAATCATCGCAAAGCTGTTTTCCTTCATATTCTTTTATGTCTTTTTTATCAACTACCTCAACCAGGTTGAAAAGGTCTAATATTTCTTCATTGGTTGAGAAGCCAAGAGCTCTGAGAATGGTTGTAACCGGGAATTTCTTCCTTCTGTCAATATATGCAAATAAGCAGTTATTGATATCGGTCGTGAACTCAACCCATGAACCCTTCATAGGAATAATTCTCGCTGAAAAAAGTTTTGTACCGTTTTGATGCACAGATTCACTGAATACAACACCGGGAGCTCTGTGAAGCTGGGAAACAATTACTCTTTCAGCTCCATTAATAATAAAGCTTCCGTAATGTGTCATGTAGGGGATATTCCCCATATACACATCCTGCTCAATAACATTAGTGTATTCTTTTGCATCTCTGTTAGGTTTTGTAGAAAGACGTAATTTTGCTTTCAAAGAGACTGCATATGTCAGTCCCTGTTCCTGGCATTCTCTTATTGAATACTGTGGTTTTTCCAGGTAATAGTCTAGGAATTCTAATATTGCTGTTTCCCTGGAGTCAGTAATAGGAAAATTTTTCGTGAAAACGGCTTGAATGCCCGTATGTTTCCTTTGCTCCAATGTAGCTTCTTCCTGCAGGAATTCCTTAAATGATTCGAGCTGGACATGTAACAAGTCCGGTGACTCTATTTGCTTTGTTGATTTTGAAAGGAAAATACGATTGTTTCCATTTGAACTTAATTTTGTTAAGTCGATAGTCATTTAGTTCTTTCTTCCTCCATTAGGGGGGTATAGATAATAAAAAACTAATACAAGCCGTTTTACAACGACTTGTTTAGTAATAATTTAAACAAATGAATTGTTTTAAAAATTGCAGATATAAAGGAAAATCTAATAAATTTAGATTTTTTATTAATTTAGAAAATAAATTTTTATTTATTTTAATTCAACCTTCGCGCCTGCTGCTTCAAGATCGGCTTTCAGTTTTTCAGCATCAGCTTTAATGAGACCCTCTTTTACAGGTTTCGGTGCTGATTCTACTAAAGCTTTAGCCTCTGTTAGTCCAAGTCCGGTTGCATTTTTTACTGCCTTGATGACGTTGATCTTCTGTGCACCAACTTCAGCTAATACTACAGTAAATTCTGTCTTTTCTTCAACCGGTGCTGCCGCTGCTGCAGGTCCTGTGGCTCCTGCCATTACCATTGGTGCGGCTGCTGTTACTCCAAACTTGTCCTCTAAAGCCTTTTTTAATTCGGAAGCTTCTAATAGGGTGAGTTTTTCTATTTTTTCAACTAATTCTTCAACTACTGACATTATGGTTCTCCTTTAAATTATGTTTTTTTACTGATTATTGTTTTTCTTTGCTACTTCTTCTATTACCGAACTCAGATCTCTTATGATTGCATTAATTGCATATACAATTCCTGAAATCGGAGCGTGAATGCTTCCTATAATTGAAGAAATAATCTCCGGCTTTGAGGGTAATGCTGCCAGTTCATTGAGGCGTGATTTATCATATGCCTCTTTTTCAATTATGGCTAATTTTAATTTCGGTTTTTCGCCCTTATCAAAGAACTTCTTAATTATTCTTGCCGGTGAGATAGGATCTTCGTAAGCAAATATAACACCGGTTGGACCTTTTAGGTTTGCATTCAGCTCTTCTGCTTTTCCTGCAAATTTGCTGTCTGTACCCAGTTGTTCTAGAGCTTTCTTTATAAGGGTATTTTTTATTACCCGGTATTCTACTTTTGCATTATAAAAATCATCTCTTAATTCATTGGTCTGCTGAACAGTTAAGCCGGTAAAATCCGTAAGATAAATACTAGATGCCTTATCCAGCTTTTCTTTTATCTCTATTATTTCTTGTTCTTTCTCTTTCTTATTCATTTGTCCGAAATATTATATTTTATTAATGTACTATTTCATTTCTGTTAATATGATAACCGGGTCCCATAGAACTGTTAAGAGTTACGCTTCTAACATATTGTCCTTTTGCTGTTTGCGGTTTCATTTTTATTATCTGGTTGATAAACGTCATCAGGTTCTCTTCCAGCTTCTTTACTTCGAATGAAGCTTTTCCTACTGCAGCGTGTACTATTCCTGCTTTATCTACTCTGAACTCTATTCTTCCTGCTTTAACCTCTTTTACTGCTTTTGCAATATCAGGGGTTACTGTTCCGCTTTTGGGATTCGGCATTAAGCCTTTGGGTCCTAAAATTTTTCCAAGCTTTCCAAGCTCGCTCATCACATCAGGAGTTGCAATTATTACATCACAACCAGCCCAGCCTTCCTGAATCATCTTCAGGTAATCTTCGAAACCGACAAAATCTGCGCCGGCATTTTTTGCATCTTCCTGTCTTTCAAGTTTTGCAATAACTAGCACTGTCTTTGTCTTACCTGTTCCGTGGGGCAGGGTAACTGTGCCTCTTACAAGCTGATCTGCCTGACGGGGATCTACACCAAGACGGATTGCTATATCAACAGATTCATCGAACTTTGCCGTTGCTGTCTCTTTTACTTTTGAGATTGCTTCGGTTATTGTATATTCTTTTTCAAGATCTGTTTTCTTTACTATTTCTTTTCTTCTTTTACTGGTTTTCATTTTCTTTATAGTTTAACCTTCTACTGTTATTCCCATGCTTCTTGCTGTTCCGGCTATTATCTTGCATGCTGCATCTATATCTCTTGCATTCAGATCTTTCATCTTTAGCTGTGCTATATCCTGAAGCTGTTTTCTTGAAACTTTACCTACTTTATTCCTGTGTGACTGGGCACTTCCTTTTTGCAGGTTTGCTGCTTTCATCAATAATACTGCAGCAGGAGGTGTCTTTGTTATAAATGTGAATGATTTATCTGAGTAAACAGTAATTACTACAGGAATTATCATTCCGGAATCTTTTTGTGTACGAGCATTAAACTGTTTGCAAAACTCCATACCATTCACACCACGCTGACCCAATGCCGGTCCTACCGGGGGAGCCATTGTTGCCTGTCCTGCTGGTATTTGAAGCTTTACGAATCCTACTATTTTTTTTGCCATTTTAGAGTGCTTATTATATTGTGCTTATTTTTCTTTTTCTATTTGTGTAAAATCTAATTCTATCGGTGTCTTCCTTCCGAAAATACTTACCATCACTTTAACTTTCATGCGTTCCAGGTTAATGTCATTTATTGTACCATTGAAGTTTACAAATGGTCCGTTTATTACTTTAATAAGGTCACCTTTTTCAAACTGTACATCAATCTTTTCTTTCTCTTCAGAATCATTTATGCGTCCGAGTATTCTTTTTACTTCATCTTCTCTTAAAGGAATAGCTTCATCCTTACCGCCAACCATTTTCAGAACAGACGGGGCACGTGAAATAAAATTAACTACTTCAATATCAAGTATTGCTTCAACAAGTATATAGCCCGGGAAGAAGTTTTTAAACTTAATTTTTTTCTTTCCGCCTTTTACTTCAAAAACCTTTTCTTCAGGAATTAATACCTGAGAAATCTTGAATTCAAGCCCTGCATTTGGTATTTCGCTTTCAAGGTACCCTTTAACTCTTTTTTCATGGCCTGTAATTGTCCTGATAGCATACCATTTCTTATCTAAAGCAGTTACATTATTATCTTGTTTTTCTGTCATCATATTTTAAAATATTACCTTAAGTCCTTCGCTGAGAATTTTATCGATTATAAATACGAACACTGCAAATATCAAAGATGTTACAATGACCACCATGGTGGATTCCCTCAGCTCTTCTCTTTTTGGCCAGGTTACCTTCTTCATTTCTTTAACTATATCAACGAAGAAGCTTATTATTTTTGTTTTCAATTTTTTTTACTCCGGTTAAAAAATGTGTACCCGAACATTTCGCACGTCAGGAGGGACTCGAACCCCCAACCTGCGGTTTTGGAGACCGCTGCTCTACCAATTGAGCCACTGACGTATAAACTATCTGGTCTCTTTATGCTGAGTGTGTTTTCTGCAGCTATTGCAAAACTTCTTGAATTCTACTCTGCCCGAATGTTTGGATTTATTCTTTGTAGTTGAATAATTGCGGTTTTTACAAACCGAACACTCTAATGTTATTATAAGTCTGCCTTCTTTTGCCATTATAATTTATTTTCTTTTATTTCTTTGATTATATGTTGCTTTTTGTGTTGCTGCAAAAATCTTTTTCAGAGCTGATGACCGGGATTGAACCGGTGACCTCTTCCTTACCAAGGAAGTGCTCTACCAACTGAGCTACATCAGCGTAAAGTTTTAGAACCTTCTCAGAGCGGGAGACGGGACTCGAACCCGCGACCAATCCCGCTTTAGCGGGATGACTCTACCAACTGAATTACTCCTGCAATTTTTCTATTAGAACTTTATCCCTTAAAGTATCTAAGAATTTTT
>RPQH01000004.1 GCA_003820375.1 Ignavibacteriota bacterium | reverse complement strand
TTTATCCTTTTTAAAGAATGTATATAATCTTAGATTTAGTAAAATATTAGAGTTTGCTATGCGAAGTAGAATAAATATAAAAATAATAATTTATTGTTTGTTGATTTTTATATGCAGTACAAATACCCAATGGATACCACAAAACAGCGGGACAAGCACTCATCTGACAGAAATCCGTTTTATTAACCAAAACACCGGCTGGGCATGCGGGATAAACGGATTGATACTTAAAACTACAAACGGCGGCACAAACTGGACACAGCAATTTACCGGCATAAATGACAAAGTTTTAAACAGAATAAGACCTGTAGATGAAAACGTTGTTTACTGCGTAGGAGGCTTTGAAACATTTTTAAAAACAACTAATGGTGGTATAAGTTGGCAGATTATTAAAAACGGACCTTTGGGACAAGGACATAGTTACTATGCTCTTCACTTTCTAAATCAAAACACTGGTTGGTACTGCGGAACAGAGCAGCTTGTTTTTAAAACAACAAATGGTGGCATTACTGTTGATTCATTTTTTACTTATGCGAATAATGTAAGGGATATATATTTTCAAGATATCTCAAATGGCATTGCATGCGGTGAAGGGGGTATAATATATAAAACCACAAACGGTGGAATCAACTGGTATCAAATTTATGTACCTGTGGGTTCAGAATCAGCCGATTTTATGGATTTATCATTTGTTGGAGACACCGGATGGGCTGTGGGGAGGACAAACAATAAGGTCTATAAAACAACAAATTTCGGCTTAAACTGGGATAGTGTTGTCAGAATAATTCAAAATCCAGCAATTCATAGCTATAGTATTTTTTTCAGTAATGTTTATAAGGGATGGGTCGCAGGATCTCATTCTGTGATTGGCGATGCTGGAAGAATATACAAAACAACTAATAGCGGTTATAACTGGCATGAACAAGTGGCAGACAATTATTACGCTAATAGTTCAATTTTTTTTATTAACGATAATGTTGGATGGTGCGTCGGAGTTTTCGGAAAGATATTAAAGACAACTACAGGGGGGCAATTTGTTGGAATTTCTAATTCAGGAAATGAAGCTGTGGAAAATTATAAGTTATACTGCAACTATCCAAATCCATTTAATTCTCAGACAATAATAAAATATCAGTTATCTAAGAGCAGTAATGTTAAAATTGTTATTTATAATTACATGGGTCAGGAAATTGAAACTATTGTAAATGAATATAAAAATAAAGGTAGTTATAATGTAAAATGGGATGCATCAGGTCTTGCAAGCGGTGTGTATTTTTATAAATTAATTGCAGATGATTATATATATACTCAAAAAGCAGTTTTAATAAAATAATTTAAAGAAGGAGGTTATATCCAATAATATCTATAGAATAAATTATAAGAATATAGAAAATTCTATAATACTCAAACTATTGTAAATATAAGCGGACACGGTTTTTAATAGTTAGAATTTATTGGTCGGCAAACCGATATACCTATCAAATTTCTTATAAATTTCCGGGGCAGTGTCAGGTCTGTCTTTGTTGATTATAAGGATATATGAATAATAAATTAAACCAATCAAATAATAAATTAGCCATAAATTACTTCGAGTGACCTGACACAGAAACGATAGTTTTCAATTAATCTACATGTTTGTAACTCACCTTACGCAATTTCGCATTGGTATTCTTGCTAAGTCTTTTGATCAGAATAATCTTCATTTTTTCGTAATGTTATTAAATTTGTAAAATTGTTAATGAAGAAATAATCCCGGGATTTAGTAAGCTTAATGGATGATTTTAAAAAACTTACTAAGTCCTGAGTTAATCAATGGAGTGAATATTTAAGTTATTTATCAAATTATCCGGTATTCAGAACTTATTCGTGTTTATAGACTTAGCAAGAAATCCACGAAAGTGCGTAAGATGACTTATTAAGTATAATATTGGCAGAATAGATTTTATTAACCAACCAAGTCGGGATGTATCTGGTCATTCGGTAGATCCGGTTAATGGGAATTATTAATACAGTTTTCATGAATGCATTTTCCTGTTGAGAAATCTTCAAAGGAAATGCATTTTTACATTATTTCATATTAATTTCTATTGTACCGGTATAACCTTAATTTTTCATTCTTTTTTAAGTTTGTATTTATCATATTGTAACTGCCCTGAAACCAATTAAAGGCAGAATGAAGACAACACTATTTTTCCTGCTAATTTTAATGGCAAATATATTTGCCCAGCCGGTTATTAATCATGTTCCAATTCTCGATAAATTTATATGGCCTGATACAGTTGCCGCAGGGGTTTCTTCTGCTTCCGGTATTGATTCTGTCTGGGTGAAATGGTATAAAAATAATACATCCACCGGAATCAGGCAGTTTAAACTGAACAATGTATCGGGAGGTTTTTATCAGGGTGCATTTAATTCTACTTTACCTGAGCTCAGCTATAACGATTCAATTTTTTATAAAATATTTGCACAGGATGCTTCATCTTATCACAGGAAAGATTCCACTATCCTCTACAGTTTCAGGCATATCTATTCTTATATCGTTGTCATAGGGAGGGGGATTGATTCTGTTTCGTATCCTTTTTATACATTCTACCAGGATGCAAGAACTCAATTCTTAATAACTAAAAATGAGATACTCGCAGCGGGAGGAAGTTTCGGGAACATCTTCAAGCTCGGATTTTATGTACGGACTGCTGTTCCGCACGTGATGAATTCGTTTAATATTAGAATGCAAAATACATCTTTGACTTCTTTGAACGGATTTGTTAATTCCGGTTGGACTACAGTGCATTCAGGCACATATACTGTACCCGGAACAGGATGGAGATTTATTACACCGCAGCAAAATTTTTCCTGGAATGGTAATAGTAATATATTAATTGAAATTTGTTTTGATAATGCCGGATATACGCTTGCTTCAAAGGTCTGTGCAGCAAATGCACCCGGAATGACATGGGAAAACCACCAGGATAATGCTTCCGGATGTGTCTTGACCGGCGGCGCAGTTCAGCCATTGCGTCCGGATTTTTTTATGCAGATATCACCTACAGTTGGTTCTAATTCGCAGGGTCAAATACCCGGTGAATATTTTCTCTCGCAAAATTTTCCAAATCCTTTTAATCCTGTAACGGAAATAAAATATTCCATCCCGGTGGAATCATTCGTTAAAATAATTGTAAGTGATGTAACTGGCAGGGAATCTGCAATATTAGTGAATGAAATAAAACAACCGGGAGAATATGGAGTTTCATTTGATGCTTCGTCACTTGCATCGGGTGTTTATTTTTACAAAATGGTCGCAGATCCCTTTGGGAAAGCCGCTGGATTTACAGCTGTAAAAAAATTTATTCTGTTAAAATAAAAATTAGTAATAATACTTTAATATTTTTAATTAACTACAATTAACCTATGCCATTCACAAAAGAACAATTTATAAATGTATTTGTTCAATACAATGATTCTGTTTTTCCGGCTCAAATATTCTTTGTCCTTCTGGCTTTAGCAGCAATTTATTTTTCAGCAGGTAAATACAGCATCAAAAATAAAGCTGTAATGCTTATCCTTTCATTTTTATGGTTATGGATAGGCGTTGTTTATCATTTAATTTTCTTTGCAAAAATAAATCCGGGTGCATATCTATTTTCGGGGTTGTTTATACTGCAAGGAATATTTTTCATTATCTCATTTCTTAGAGGGAATGTAATATTTGAGTTTAAAAAGAACACATTCTCATTTTTAGGAATGATATTAATATTATATGCTTTAATAATTTATCCGCTTCTCGGATATTTTTTCGGACATGTGTATCCGGCTTCACCAACTTTTGGACTGCCATGCCCGACCACCATATTTACATTTGGCATTCTGTTAATGGCCGCCAAAAGAACCCCGAAATATTTATTGATAATTCCGGGCTTATGGTCGCTGCTTGGCGTTTCTGCTGCATTTCAGTTTGGTATATATGAAGATATCGGGCTGCTTGCATCTGCCTTGATTGGGATTACTGCCATATATATGAAGGACAGGAAACTCCCTGAATCTCAATTGAGCAAAGCTTAAATTTTCATGGCAGGCAAATCCTGCCTTTTTTATTACCGAAAATAATAGTATTAAGTACCCATTATTAAACTTAATTTTTCATAATTTATTCATAATTTGATAAATGCTGCTTAGGATTTTTATATATTTTACTCTCTTGATAGCTTTTTCCTCAGGTGAATTTGCATTTAATTCTGCACTTACATTTAAGCTGGGTAATGAAACGCTTCTCGATGACCTGAGCAGTATTAAAGGCAAACGCATCGCCCTGATAACAAATCAAACCGGTATTGATTCAAGAGGGTTTTTCTTCCTCGATGTACTTATAGAAAGGAAGATTAATGTCGTAAAAATATTTTCTCCTGAACATGGAATAAGAGGGAATGAGAATTATGCCGATATTGATGCATCAACAGGTATTCCAATTGTTTCAATATACGGTGCTAAAACCGCACCGGCACCCGAAGACCTGGAAGATGTTGATGTGCTTATTTATGATATACAGGATGTAGGTGCAAGATTTTATACTTATACCTCAACCCTGAACGATTGTATTGGTTCTGCAATAGCAAATAAAATACAAATGATAGTTTGTGACAGGCCGATGATAATTAACGCAAATTATGTTGATGGCTTTATGCTTGATACTTTATTCAAAAGTTTTGTCGGGACAATTCCCGTTCCTATTTGTTACGGTATGACCTGCGGTGAGCTTGCATTATATTTAAATAAAGAAAGTTTTGGAAATTCCGGTTTAATTAAAGTATCCAAAATGGAAGGATACTCAAGAGAAACACAGTTTGTAACATTAGAGCTTCCATGGATGAAGCCTTCACCGAGCATGTTCACAATATGGACTGCTTCAACATATACCGCTACATGCTTTCTTGAAGGGACAAATGTCTCCGAAGGCAGGGGAACGCCCAAGCCGTTTGAATATTTCGGGGCACCATGGATTAAAAGTGATGAACTTGCAGAAGAATTAAATAATTACGGGCTTGATGGGGTTAACTTTAATGCTGTAACATTTACTCCTTCACAGCAGATATCAGCTTACCCGCCGAAATTTTTTAATGAAGAATGTAACGGTATATATATTAACGTTACAGATAGAACTAAATTTCAACCGGTTAAAGCCGGTGTCGCAATATTAGTTAGCTTGAAAAAACTATACCCGGAATTTCAATTCAATATAAATTATTTTATCGATAAGCTGGCTGGTACCGACAGACTGAGAATGATGATAGAGAACGGAGACGGCATGAAGCAAATCACTGATTCATGGCAAAATGAATTAAAAATTTTTAAAGAGAAAAGACAGAAAGTATTATTATATTACTAAATTTATATTTCCTGTTCATCGCAATTACAATGAATTACAACAATAATGTCTAAACAGGATTTAAAAGAATTATTCAAAAGATACAAATCGGATTCACAGATCTACCACGACCTGCTGAACTTCCGTGTCAGGGAAATACTAATAGTTACAACCCTATATGATGCTTATATTCTTGAGCAGGAAGAAAGCTTAACCGAGCAGATATTCGGTGAATATTACAGCTTGAGCTTAACCTCGGCACCGCGTATTACAAGTGCCGCATCAGGGCAGGAAGCTATGGAATACATCCGTGCACGACGCTTCGATATGATAATTCTTACTATGCGTATACCGGATACTTCACCTTTCGAATTAAGCCAGGAAATTAAATCATTCGATAATGACCTCAATGTTTTCCTTCTTCTCTATGATAATAATGACCTGAAGCAGTTAGGTGACAAAAGGGACCACATTGCGGGAATTGACAGGGTATTTGTCTGGAACCGCGATTCAAAAGTGTTTCTGGCAATGATAAAATATCTTGAGGATAAGAAGAATGTTGATAATGATACAGCAGTCGGGCTTGTGAGGGTTATTCTGCTTGTTGAAAATTCCGTTAAATATTACTCGCGTTACCTGCCTGTCTTGTACAATGAAATACTTATACAGACTCGCCGCTTGATAGAAGATGAACACCGCGAAGAAACAAAGAAGATACTCCGTATGAATGCCCGTACCAAGGTGCTTATGGCTTTGAATTTTGAAGAAGCAGTTGAAATTATCGAGAAATATAATGAATACCTGCTTTGTGTTATATCGGATGTGAAATATCCTATGAATGGTGAAAGCAATCCCAGGGCAGGAATTGAGCTTATAAAATATGTAAAAGACCGCTATCATGATATGCCGACCGTGCTTCAGTCTTCCGATATGGAAAATGAAAAGAAAGCACTTGAGCATAATTCATTTTTTATAAATAAAAACTCACCCCATCTGTCTTCGGATTTGAGGGATTTTATTTATAATAACCTCGGCTTCGGTGATTTTATTTTCAGAGTAAATAACAGGGATGAGATTGAAAGAGCATCATCAATGAAAGATTTCCGCAAGCTGCTTGGAAAGATTCCGTATGAATCGTTATTCTTTCATGCAAGCAGGAATCATTTTTCCGCCTGGCTCATGGCAAGAGGTGAGATACGAATTGCAAAAAAAATACAGCCTGTTAAAGCTACTGATTTCAAAAATGCACAGGAGCTCAGGAGTTATTTAATTGAAGTATTTGAAAATATTGATAACCAAAGTATAAAAGGTAAGATAATCGAGTACGATGAAACGCTTCTTGAAAAAGACAGCTTTATTCTGCGGCTTGCTGAAGGTTCACTTGGAGGTAAAGGAAGAGGCATTGCTTTTATGAATGCCATCCTTCAGAATATAGATGTAAAAGAAAAATTTCCTGACGTTGATATAAAAATACCACGGTCTGCTGTTATCGGTACAAATGAATTTGATCTCTTTCTTGAAAAGAATAAACTAAATGAAATTGTAAATATTGTAACCGATTATGAAGCTATAAAGAAAAACTTTCTCGATGGAAAGCTTTCAAAACAATTGAAGGAAGAGCTTAGAGCTTACCTTATGCATGTGTCAAAACCGGTTGCAATACGCTCTTCATCTTTATTTGAAGATTCCGTTTCAGAATCATTCTCAGGAGTTTACCAGACATTTCTTTTACCGAATAATGAAAGCACAATAAGCGAGCGGCTGAAGCATCTTGAAGATGCTGTAAAGCTTGTTTATGCATCGGTATTTGCACCTTCTGCACGTTCATATTTTGAAGCTATCAGCTATAAGGTCGAAGAGGAAAAAATGGCTGTACTAATACAGGAAGTGGTGGGTAATTCATACGGTAATTATTATTATCCTGATTTTTCAGGAGTAGCTCAATCTTATAATTATTATCCGATTGCTTATATGAAACCGGAAGATGGAATAGGTATAGTTAGTGTAGGATTAGGAAAATATGTAATTGATGGTGAGAAGTCCTGCCGTTTCAGTCCGAAACACCCGCGGCTTGAGATTATCACTCCCGATGAACAGCTTAAAAATACGCAGACTTATTTTTATGCAATTGATATGAAAAGCAGTGACGTGAATTTAAGCAAGGGTGAAGATATTACTCTTGCTAAATTGAAGATAGGGGAAGCACAAAAACACGGCAGATTGAATTATATAGCTTCATCCTGGGATAGCGAGAATAACAGGATAAAAGTCGGAATTGATAAAAGCGGTGCTTTAATTATTAACTTTGCATATATATTGAAATATGATGCCTTCCCGCTTGCAAGGATTTTAACTTACATTCTAAACCTTGTAAAAATTTCAATGGGTACTCCGGTTGAAATAGAGTTTGCAGTTGATATGGGAAACGATGAAAATAACCACAGCTATAAGAACATAATGAATGTTAAACCTAAAAAACCGGCTTTCCACATTTTACAAATTAAACCGTTAATAAGAGAAATAAAACATTACAATATAAACGTTGAAGAAATTGAAAAAGATGAGTTGTTCCTGTTTACAGAGAGGGGAATGGGCAACGGGCGGCTCGATGATATTTGCGATTTGATTTATTGTGACCCTGATAAGTTTGATAAGTCAAAAACTGTTGAAATGGCTGAAGAACTGGAAAAGCTGAATAAACTGATGGTTGAAAAGAAAAGAAAGTATATTCTTATCGGTCCCGGCAGGTGGGGTTCACGTGACAGATGGCTTGGAATTCCCGTTATTTGGGCGCAAATTTCTAATGCAAAGATAATAATTGAAGCCGGACTGAAAAACTTTCACGTTGATGCTTCGCTTGGGTCTCATTTTTTCCATAATATCACTTCAATGAATATCGGATATTTTAATGTGCCGTACAACTCAGGAGATAATTTTATTGATTGGAATTGGCTTAATGAACAAAAGGAAAAATCATGCAGTGAATATTTTGTTCATGTCTGCTTTGAAAAACCCCTCGTAGTTTTGATGGATGGAAGAAAAGGTGTCTCGGTTATATATAAGAGTGTGTGAGTTTATAAAGTTTATATAGAGTTCTGAGAGTTCGTTAAGTGCAGGACATTATTGGCAATTGTAATTTTTTGTTCTTAGTTATTTTATTATATAATAAAAAAAGGGGCTTGTTCAGCCCCTAAAATTTTTGTATTTACGCTTTTGACTCTTGACTCCCGACTCTCTAAACTCCTGACTCTCTCTAGTTTTCCTTCATCACATATTCATCATATTCAATTTCAAATCTCAGCTTATGCTTCGATTCTTCCTGTGCGAGGAGTAAGAAAAGTTTTTTAATATTTGAATCCTCAGCTTTATCTGCAAGGTTAGTGTAAAGCTTAAAAGCAGCTTTTTCCCTTTTCATTGCAAGCTTCAATGCATCTTCATATTTCATATTGGGTGCAGGACGGGCAGAATCTACATAATCACTTAACTTAAGGTCTGCTATTATTTCATCACTGAGAAAAAACATCTTTTCATCTTTTATTCTCTGCAATTTTGCTTTGTGTCCTACTTCTTCGAATGAAAATTGAATGAAGATTGTCTTCATTTCATTATTCGACATTTTGCCGGCAAGTTCTGTATAAAAATCAACAGCTTCCTGCTCTAGTGTTATTGCAAAATCGAGTATGCCTTCTACTGATTTAAATTGTTCCATGTATATTTAATTTAATATTGGTATTGTTTCTTTGCTCTTTCCGGATGTTTCGAATGCATTCTTAAATTCATCTTCGAATTTCTTCACAAGCCCGTCACATCCATGGTTGAACATTCTGCCCGGGTTATCTGTTTCGGTATGAATAAAGCTGTATTTCAATGTTTTGTTCATACCATTGGTTATATTAACAATTGCTTCACAGAATATTTCATCTATATCAACTGCATTAACTTCATGTCCGAATGTTTTTAACAGGTCGTTCAGTTGTTCACAATTGGTTTTCCCTGTCTTTGTCTTATATTGTTTATCGAATTTCTGTATAACCTTCTGCGTATTTGAATAGCTTCCGCCTGATTCAAACTGCAGTGAAGCAGGCAGTATTAAGTTTGCAGATATTGCTGTATCTGTTAAGAAGTAATCCTGTACAACAACAAATTTGAAATTATCGAAAATTTTCTTTATTTGCTCTTCATCTTTAGCGCAGCCAATCGGGTCTTCACCTAAAATAAGAACGTTCTTCAGTTTGCCTTCGTTCAATAATTCATAAATGCTGTCATCTTCATATATTCCCATATCGCTTAAACCCTGGGAATTAGCACTCTCTTTAAGAGCAATAATTCCGCTGGAAGTTTTTCCAAGCTTGCCTGTTATTAAAGCAAGGTTTCTTAATTCTGCGGCGGCATTTGCTGAAAGATGTTTCTCTGAAAATATGAGAACAGTGTTCATACCCTTGTTCACGTCATCTGCCAGCTCTATCAGGCATTCTTCACAGCAAATTCCGGCCTCTTTAAGCAAGTGGCTGAAATCTTCTGTCATAAGCTTGTTAATGTAATCTTCATAGTTTTCACAATTGTCGTCTATAAATATCCTGTTTTCCTGGTTGTGTGAAAGATAGTAGAAGTTCATGGCTTTGATAAAGTAATAATATGATTTAACCATAACTACTTTATCTGCTTTTTTGAGCATCCTGTTATTTTCATCACCGGTAACTATAGTAAGCTTTGCATTATTTTTAGCTCTTGCATTGTTTACCATGTATCCGAGTACCGGGTTCTCGTAATTTAATTCAGAACCGAAAACTACAATATTATTAGCTTTTTCGACTTGTTCAAACTGAACGTTAGTTTCGGAAATATTTTCATAACTGCTTCCGCGGTCTAAATACTGGAAGCTTGTTATATTCTTCGTTATTAATCCTTCAATTGCAAAGCGTTTTGCAAGGTACATTTCTTCATTGGTTAATCTTGCGCCTGCAAATACTGCATTTTCATCAGGTTTGGTATTATTGAATTTCTCTTTAATAAGCTTATATGCTTCATCGTAGCTTATCTCCAAAAATCCGCGTTCTGTTTTAACAAGCGGTTTTGTAATCCTGTCACCGTCATTTAAATACCTGTAGCCGAATTTTCCTAATCTGCAGATATTACCGTCTTTATTTATAAGCCCCTCTTTACCCGTTGCTTTAACAAAGAAGTCGTTTTTATGTTGTAAAGTTAATTCACATCCTATTGAACAGTAGTTACATACGGTATCAAAAGTATCAAGCAGGAACGGTCCCGGCTTGAAATTGAAGTTCTCTGCTATTGCAGCAGTCGGGCATGTTGATATACACATCCCGCATGACTCACAGTCTGTTTCTGTAAGGGATGTTCTTAAGCTTGGAGCAACAAAGGTTTCAAATCCCCTGTTGACAAGACCTATAGCATTTGCATTTACAACATCTTTGCATATCCTTACACAGCGTGAGCATAAGATACATTTATTATTATCAATTTCTATGAATGGATGAGAGAAATCAACCTGGTATTTCTTATAATCCCATGCAAATTTATTTTGCTCTGCTTTATATTGTGTGCTGTATTTCTTAAGGTCGCATGTGTAATATTCAGTACATCCGCATTCTAAACAGCGTAATGTTTCATTAAATGCGGCTTTAGCCGAGTAACCCAGCTCAACTTCTTTGAAATTATTTCTCTTATCGGCATCGATGGTCGGCATTTCTTCTCTTGACTGGTGTTCAAACACATCTTCATAATCTTCTTTTGCCTGTTTCTGGAAAACATCTTTCTTGCTGATAAATTCAAATTCATCTTCTTCGATAGGCAAGTCCATCATAAAGTTATGACAGCTCTTTGCAGCTTTTCTTCCCTGTGCAATTGCTTCTATCAATGTTGCAGGACCTGTAACACCGTCACCAGCAGCAAATACATTTGGAATAGATGTCTGCAATGTCTTTTTATCTGCCGCCACATCTCCCCATTTGGTTAATTGAAGCGGTACATCGGAGTTATTATTAATATCATCAATGAAATTAACAATTGTTTTCTGTCCTATAGCGGCAAGGATTACGTCAAGCTCTATATCAAATTCCGAACCTTCAACTTTAACCGGTCTTCTTCTTCCCGATGCATCCGGCTCGCCAAGTTCCATCTTAACACATGATAAAGTCTTCAGCTTTCCGTTCTCATCTTTGTTAACTTTTGACGGTGCAGTTAAGAACATGTATTCAATGCCTTCAAGCTTAGACTCGTGAATTTCAATCGGGTTAGCCGGCATTTCTTTTTCAGTTCTTCTGTAAATCACATATACTTTTTTCGCTCCGCATCTCATTGCTGTCCTGCAGCAATCCATTGCTGTATTGCCGCCGCCGATAACTGCAACTGTTTTGCCGCTGAAATCGTACCTGTTACCTGTCATTTCCATATTTCTCAGGAAATCTATTCCCGATATAACATTCTCAGCATCATCTCCTTCACAGCCAATACTTGTACCTGATTGTGAACCTATAGTTAATATTACGGAATCAAAATTACTTTTTAATTCATCATAGCTTACATTTTCACCAAGCTTTTTATTGTAATGGATAACCGGTCCAAGCTCTGTTACATTATTTACTTCAGCATCAATTATTTCATTAGGCAAGCGGTAGGGAGGAATACCATATCTCAGCATTCCGCCTGCGTGCGGGTTAGCTTCATAAACTTCTACTTCATGTCCTTCAATTGCAAGATAGTAAGCAGATGTCAATCCACCGGGACCTGCACCAATAACTGCAACTCTTTTTCCCGTATTTGGCTTTACTTCCGGCTTAAACTTATTTTCCGAATTAAGGTCTATATCTGATGCATATCTTTTAATATAATCAATTCCGACTCCAACGCCTTCAACAAGATTTCTTCTGCAAGCAACTTCACACGGTCTTACGCAAACTCTTCCGCAAATTGCCGGCAGGGGATTGGTCTTCTTGATTATCTCAATTGCTTCCCTGTACATGCCTTTGTTCACCATTGCAACATAACCCTGAACATCAACTCCGGCAGGGCATCTTAACTTACACGGTGCAACACAATCTGCATAGTGGTTGCTGAGCAGCAGGTCCAGTGCGCCTTTTCGTGATTTGTGTACTTTTTCATTATCGGTATTTATCTTCATGCCTTCATTTACTTTTGTAGAGCATGATGGCTGAAGTCCTCTCATTTTTTCCACCTCAACTACGCATAAATAACAGGATGAGTATGGTTCAAGCCGTTCATCGTGGCACAAAGTAGGTATCTCAATCCCTTCCCTGCGTGCCAATTGCAATATTGTTTCGCCTTTTACTGCTTGTGTTAATTTTCCGTTTAGTATTACGTTCACTTTTTCCATGAGCGGTGTATATTCAAGTAAAAATTTTTGATTCTTAATTTAATTGTATCGCTTCGAACTTGCACTTAGAGTAACAAGCTCCGCACTTTGTGCATAATTCCTGGTGAATAAAATGCACTACCTTCTTATCGCCGTCTATTGCATTTGCAGGACAGGCTCTTTTGCATACAACACATCCTGTGCATTTATCGGGAATGACTGTGTATGTCAACAGCTTCTTACAGCATAATGCCGGGCATTTCTTATCTCTTATATGTGCTTCATATTCGTCCCTGAAATACTTTATTGTTGTAAGCACCGGGTTTGGTGCCGAATTTCCGAGCCCGCATAATGAAGCATCGCGTATCTGGCTTGCAAGCTCTTCCAGCATTTCTATATCGCCGACTTTTCCTTCACCTTCGGTTATACGTGTAAGTATTTCAAGCATTCTCTTCGTACCTATTCTGCAGAATGTGCACTTACCGCATGATTCCTTCTGTGTGAAATCCAGGAAGAACCTGGCAATATCCACCATGCAGGTTGTTTCATCCATCACAACCATACCGCCTGAACCCATGATAGCACCTGTCGCAACAACTGAATCGTAATCAATCATTGTATCAGATAAGTATTCAGGTATACATCCGCCTGACGGTCCGCCAAGCTGAACTGCCTTGAATTTCTTATCATCTATTATTCCGCCGCCTAGCTTATAAACTATATCCTTGATCGAAATACCCATAGGTACTTCTACCAGCCCGCCGTTTTTAATTTTTCCTGTTAAAGCAAATACTTTTGTTCCTTTGCTTTTTTCAGTACCGTATTGTGCATAAGCAGCCGGCCCGTTATTTATTATCCACGGAATATTTGAAAATGACTCTACATTGTTAATATTTGACGGTGATTTCCATAATCCTGATTCAGCAGGAAACGGGGGACGCTTTCTCGGCATCCCTCTTTCACCTTCAATTGATGCCATCAGAGCTGTTTCTTCACCGCAGACAAAAGCTCCGGCACCTTCTTTTATTCTGATATCAAAATTCCATCCTTCAATCCCGAAAATGTTCTCTCCGAGGTATCCTTTTTTCCTTGCCTGGTCTAATGCAATGTTCAATCTCTTGATTGCCAGCGGATACTCTGCACGGCAGTATATTATTCCTTCTGTCGCACCGATTGCATAAGCACCTATTATCATTCCTTCAAGAACTGCATGCGGGTCGCCTTCCAGAAGTGACCTGTCCATGAATGCTCCCGGGTCACCTTCATCTGCATTGCAGATTATATATTTATTGGGAGCTTTATAATTGTTGCAGAATTTCCATTTCATTCCCGTTGAAAAGCCTGCGCCGCCCCTGCCTCTTAAGCCGGAATCCATTACTATTTGTATTACGTCGGTATCTTTTATCTTCTCATTTAATATTTTCTTGATTGCTTCATAGCCCTGCCTTGCTTCATACTCTTCTATTGATTCGGGGTCAATGTAACCGCAGTCTCTCAGTGCTATTCTTACCTGCCCGTTGAGGAATGTTCCGTCTTTAGTTTCGAACTGGTCTGAACTGACGATAAATTCTTTTATCGGAGAAAACTTGTTTAAGTGCTTGTCTATTATCTCATCAGCCATTTTTACATCTACTTTGCCGTAGAGATATGAACCGGTCTCGTCTATAACTTCAACCAGCGGCTCATTGTAGCACATTCCGATACAGCTTGTTTTCTTTAATTCGAATACAAGGTTATCGGCTTCTTTTATTCTTTTGAATTCATCGTAAACTTTTCCGGCGCCTGCAGCTAATCCGCAGCTTCCAAGTCCGACTATTATTTTAGTGTTTTCCATTTTCTATGAATGTGGAATATTATACTGGTATAATTTTTAATTTTTACTTGTTACTTCTTTTCTTCTCATGTCTTTAATAATCTTCACAGCTTTTTTCCCGTCAAGCTTGCCATGCGTTTCTTCGCCAATCATCATAACAGGAGCCAGCGAACAGCACCCGAGGCATGCAACTGTTTCCAGTGTAAATAGCCCGTCTTCGGTTGTTTCGCCGTCTTTTATCTTCAGCTCATCAATCAGGTCTTCGGTAACAGCCGTTACGTTCTGCACGTGGCATGCCGTACCGTGGCACATACGGATGATGTTCTTACCGACAGGGCTCAGCCTGAACTGCGCATAGAATGTTGCCACTCCGTACATCTCGCTTATTTTCAAGCCCGTGTCGCTTGCAAGCTTCTGAAATGCCTCGCGGGGAATATAGCCGTATAAATTCTGCGTTCCCTGGAGCAATGGTATCAGGCTGCCTTTCTTCCCTTTGTATTTCTCTATTAAAGGGTCCATCAATGAAATGTCAACCGGTTTTAAAACTTTTACAGAACTGCCGTTCTTATGTAATCTTGCAACTCTCATCTTTTTAAAATTTTTCTATTGTGTATTAATCTTGTTTTGTCAAACGTGAAACGTGAAACGTCAAATGTGAAACGTCAAATGTCAGATGTCAAATGTGAAACGTATCCAACTCCCAATTTCTAACTTCCAACTTCTAACTTCCAACCTTATGAACCTTACAAACCTTATAAACCTTATAAACCTTATGAACCTTATAAACTCAACTCGTTATTCGTAATTGAACAAGGGCTTGCGTATCCATATTTCCAGAATTACACAAGCCCTTAGTTATCAGATTTCCATACCGTAATGTATTCTTACTTAATTATACTATTCCATAAGCTAACATTGCGTTTGCTACTTTTAAGAAGCCTGCAATGTTTGCACCCATTAAATAATCACCCTTCTTGCCATAAACGTCAGCTGCATCAAGACATGATTTGTGAATGCTCTTCATAATTCCGAGTAATTTAGCATCTACTTCTTCTCTTGACCAGAGCAGTCTCATGCTGTTCTGTGACATTTCAAGACCTGATACTGCAACTCCGCCTGCATTAGCTGCTTTTGCCGGGCCGTATAAGAAATTATTGTCCTGGTATATTTTTATTGCTTCAAGGTTTGAAGGCATGTTTGCACCTTCTGATACGCAGTAACATCCTGCTTTTACTAAACCTTCAGCAAGTGATGAATTCAATTCGTTCTGTGTTGCGCACGGTAATGCAACGTCTATCTTCAATCCCTCTTCTTTTACTACATCCCATACGCTCTTGCCTTCGTAGTATTTTGCACCGTATTTATCAGCGTACTCTTTAATTCTTCCTCTTCTGACGTTCTTGAGGTCCATTAAATAGCTCCACTTGTCACCGCTGATTCCTTTTTCGTCAACGATTGTTCCGTTTGAATCTGATGCTGTGATTGCCAAACCGCCGAGGTGGTTTACTTTCTCTATTGCATACTGGCAAACGTTGCCTGAACCGCTGATTGCAACTCTCTTACCCTTGAAATCAAGGTTTCTTGTTGCTAACATTTCTGCTGCAAAATAAACCGTACCGTAACCTGTTGCTTCGGGGCGGATTAAGCTTCCGCCGAACTCCATACCTTTTCCTGTTAATACACCGGTATGCTCGTTCACGATTTTTTTGTAATAGCCGTACATGAAACCAATCTCTCTTCCGCCAACGCCAATGTCGCCTGCGGGAACGTCTCTGTCGGGGCCGATGAATCTGAATAATTCTCTCATGAATGCCTGGCAGAATCTCATTACTTCTTCGTCTGATTTGCCTTTAGGATCGAAATCAGAGCCGCCTTTTCCACCGCCCATAGGCAATGTGGTTAATGCATTTTTGAATATCTGCTCGAAGCCGAGGAATTTTAATATACCCATGTTTACTGATGGGTGGAATCTTAAACCGCCTTTGTAAGGACCGATTGCATTATTGAACTCTACTCTGAAACCTCTGTTAACCTGTACTTCGCCATTATCATCTACCCATGGTACTCTGAAATGGATAAGTCTGTCGGGCTCTACAATGCGTTCGTAAATTTTTGCTTTCACAAACTCAGGATGTTTTGCAACTGTGGGCTCAAGTGTAACAAGTACTTCTTCTGCAGCCTGATGAAATTCCGGTTGTGCCGGATCTTTTTGTTTTATCTTCTCGATTACATCACTAATTACTGACGTAAGTTTAAACATGAGTTTTAACTCCTTAAATTGTTATTTTGTAAATTATGTGTTTTGTGATATACTACGGGTGTACGTGGATATGTAGAAAAATTCCGATGTGTTATACTAGTTTCCAATTTTATAATTGCGCAGTTTATGCTGTTCAAAATTAAATAGAATTAAAAATCTAAACAAACCATTTACAGAGATATTTCCGGCACATGGGGCAGAAGTAAAATATCTCTTCACTTAAGAATACTAAATTAGAAAAACAACGGTTTGAAAACAATGACGCAAATCATAAAAAAATGATGTTTAAACGGTTTAAAGTGAAAGTACCGCAGCGAAGGGAGAGAAATTGCGAACCCGGCTTAAAAGTACGCATTTTTTAGAAAAACAGGTTCTTCCTCATAGAAAAATTATTTAAATAAGATGTGAAGCAATCCCATAAATGAAACAGATAAACCTCAATAAACCCGCCTTTTAGAACGCCACCGAGTCCCCGGGGTAGGCAGATAACACAGAAAAAAACAGATTTACACGGATTAAACCCCCATTTCACCATTTCACTATCTCACTATTTCACTATTTCGCAATATGTTACTGGTTTTGCGACATTAAATAAATTGTAATTGATTATTTTATCAATAATTTATAAATTTAACCATTACGCTTACCACTTAACTACAATATACTGCACACAACGTAATACCACCTGAGACTTGCTGTGATGGAGATTTGCGGAAAAATATTTAAAAAGAAAAATTTATTTTTATGATTGAAGAGTATTATTTCAAAAAGATTAAGGAATTAGATATAATCTTCTCACCACTGCACCTATTAAAACAAGAGAATTATTTTCGGGAAGAATATTACAAATTAGAAAACTATATGAAACAATTATGCAAAAGGGTGAACATGCAGTTTTATATGGTGAAAGGGGAGTAGGAAAAACTTCTTTAGCAAATATGATCCCATTTCTGTTTGATACTGAAGATATAAGAGTTGTAAAAATTACTTGTTCAAAATCAGATGACTTTAGAAGTATTTGGAAAAGAACACTTCAAAATTTAAAACTCCAAATTAATAAACCTGCTATGGGATTTGGAGCAGCATCTGGGAAAATTGAAATTACATTAAATGAACTTTTGAATAATGATAGGAAAATTATTCCAGGTGCAATAATGACTTTATCAGCTCTTTTGGATTATAAAACAGTTTTTATTTTCGATGAATATGATAGAATTGTTAATCAAAGAGTAAAACATCAATTTGCAGATTTAATAAAAGACATGTCAGACAACAATGATAATTTAACCCTTGTGATAGTAGGAATTGGAACAAATGTGAATGAACTTATTGGCGATCATCCTTCAATAGAGAGATGCCTTAAACAAGTATTAATGCCTAAAATGTCGGATGAAGAAATAGAAGATATTATTTCAAAAGGCTTGAAAAAACTAAACATGATTATTACCGATAATGTTAAGCAATTAATTAAATCATATTCTACCGGTTTTCCTCATTATACTCATTTGATAACTAAATATTCAGCAAAAACATCTTTGCAAAATGAAAATTTAACTATTTCTCAAAATCATTTTGTACATGCAATGGAAGAAATATTAGAAAACATTAACCAAAGTATAAAAGATGCTTATCATAAAGCAATTGTTACATCAAAAAAAACATCAAAATTCGAAAATGTTGTTTAAGCTTGCTCTATATGTGAAGTAAACGACCAAAATATTTTTAAAACAATAGATATTGTTGAAGCTTATAGTAAATTGACTGGTATAGCCACAAAAAGACAAGGAGTAATCTATAATTTAGGAAAGTTATGTCAAAATGAAAGGGGAAATCTTTTGGAAAAAGTAGGAAAAGGAAATTTTAGATTTAAAAACCCATTAATAAAAGCATATATTAGACTCAGACTTTTTAAAGAAGGAAAAATAAATTAAAATAAATATCATGAAATTCGAAGATGAAAATATAAATGAATTAAATTTGGAACTTGGTAAGGACTTCTACATATTGATAGTTGAATATTTGTGTGGTAATGTAAACTATGTAAACTGGGATGTTTTAAAACCAATTGTAAAAGATAATTTTGAAAGGATCATCTCACATATAAACAAAATTGGGGTTAACTATCAACAATTTAATGAAATGTTGTTATTAATTGGTGAAGATAGAATGAGTAATGCTTTTTTTGATACATTTTTTGCAAAAGGAAAAGGGATTGTTAATGTCAATGAATTTGTAAATGGAATTGTATTTTTTAGAGGAATTGCAATGCTTCTATATGGAAACTTCAGACATACTTATAAGAAATTTATTAAGATGCAAGATTCTAATTCTTTCAAATATATTTTAAAAGAATATCTAAAATTACCTGAAGTGATAAAAAAAGAATATTTGGATAGATTGGAAAAAGCAATAAATATTAAAATAATTAACAGAAAGGATACATATTTTAATGGATACTTGACCAAAAAAAATGTAGAAATTGAAATGAAAGAGCTAAGCAAAAGAAATGATGAGAATGAAAGTGGACTCGAAGAGGTTGTAACAATTTATGACGAGTTAGGTAAAAAAATTAATGAAATACAAGACATAGCTTTATATAACACTGATATTTTTTTAACATGGGATTTCATGGATATTTATATTGCAACTTCAATGAGAAATACTTGGGAATTTGAAGAAACTCATGATTTCATCAATGTTCTGTTTAATTTACCAGAAATTAAAGAATTAAATTTAAGATATTTTGATCCAACTCAGTCTAATTGTTTAAATAGAATAAATAAAGGCTTAGTTGAAAGTTTAATGTTAAAAAGAGCAAAATGCACAATATATATGATTCAAGAAAATGATACTTTAGGAAAAGACTCTGAATTGGCTGCAACTTTAGCCCAAGGAAAACCAGTTATTGCATTTATCCCTGTTATTAATGAGGATGAGCACAAGAATAAAATAAGTAGTTTTCCACTTGAATACTTTAAAAAAAGAATTTACATTCTTAGAACTGAAGGTATATTTGAAGATAAAGATATTGTTGAAGAATTAAAACTTATTGAAGAAGACTTTAATGATACACTTAATGAGTTTGTGGATAAATACAGCAAATTCAGAGAGAAACATCCTTTTACATTTTGGATGAGAAATGAAGAATTGTTTTTTAAAAATATTTTTAAAAAATCCGACTTATTATTTAAAATAATAACAAAAGCTGAGAAATATTATTTTGATAAAAGGGCGAATGTTCTTAAAAAAAACCATCCTCTTTCTTTCCAAGTTAATTTGGATTCTGGAGTTGCTAATGGAGTTTTAGTTGTTAGAGACATCAAGCAATGTGCAAATTTGCTCTTGAAACTATTTACTAATGATTTAGGATTTACTCTTAAGAAAGTTGATGTTAAAGAAAGAGGGATTTCTAAGTTTAATACCATTAATGATGAATTTAGCAAATATCCAGGTCTAACTCTCTTAATTGAGGATATTTCAGATTCCCCATATAGAGTTATTTCAAATTTTGAAAGATTAGACAATTCCTTTTGGAATTTTTATTTAAAAAAGTAAATGTTATCTTAAAATTAGTTGTTAAATTAACCTATAATATCATGTCTGAAAAAAATTTGCAAAATAAAAATAATTATACAAATAATACTGCTAGTTATTCAAAAGAAAATGAATCATACCCTTCTTATATATTTGATATAAAAATTTATAAGGATTTTAAAAAATCAATTGAACATAATAATCAACTAAATAAAGAAATATTAGCTAAATTAAAAGATGCTAATTCTGAAAACATTTAGACTGATTTTTTTATCTTATTGTTAGATTCATATTTTTCTCTTTTAATACTAAAAATATTTTCTGCGTTTTTGATGTTTTTATCTATATATTTAGATAATTTTATCTGTGTAAATCTGTTTCATCTGTGTTATCTGTGTTCCTGCTTTTGATTTAAGAATCATCCCCGTTAACCCTCCGGTAAACCGGATCTTCGACCTTCGAAAGGGGGAATTAGTTTTTCTTTTATCCGCACAAATTCCTCACATCCGCGGCATCCGCGTGCTGATTTATATAATTCCGGGGAACGTGTCTGTCGTTTTTTCCATTTACCTTTCATTCATAAATTAAAAACAAAAGGAGTAAATTATGTCAAAATTGTTTGCGATAGCTGTTCCCGTTACCCGGGGGAAAGAGGGTGATTTTAAGAAATTTGTTGATGAGCTCAACGGAAGATATTACAATGATTTTGTTAATTCACGTAAAAAGCTCAATGTCAGGGAAAGGACATTCCACCAGAAAACACCGATGGGCGAGTTTGTTATTGTAACTCTCGAAGGCGACAATCCCGAGCAGGCATTTTATGACCTTGGGAAAGGAAACGATGAATTTACAAAATGGCTCGCTCAGAAAGTAAAGGATTTTCACAATATTGACATCACGCAGCCACCGCCTCCGGAAATCATGCCGAAGCCTGCTACCGATACAAATAATCCGCAGACAACAGGCAATACAAAATTAACGGCATTTTTTGTTCCGGTGGTTAAGGGTAAGGAAACCCAATGGAAAGAGTTTCTCAATGACCTGAATAACAGGTGGAAAAAAGAATTTAATGAATCGCGTAAACGGCTTAACGTACGTGAAAGAGTATTTACCCAGGAAACGCCGGAAGGTAGTTTTACAATTGTTACTTTAGAAGGTGCAGACCCGGAAAAATCGATGATGGAATTTGGCAAAGGTAATGATGATTTTACCGCATGGTTTAATCAAAAAGCAAAAGAGATACACAACTACGACATGACCCAGCCGCCGCCGTTCCCGCTGCCTGAACTTATTGTTGACTCAAACAAAAAACTGGTGAAAGTGTGATTATAAATTCTTCTCTCTTTCCCTAAGTATAGTGGGGAAGGAGAGAAGAAATGAGTTGAACCCCCTCATCCGCATCATCCATGTTCTATTTTTTATGATCACGGGAACGTATGAGTCGTTTTTTTAATTTACCTGCTATTCATTAACCATTTAACTAAAGGAGTAAAATCATGTCCAGATTAATTGCTATTTGTATCCCTATTGTAAAGGGGAAAGAAGCGGAATTCAGGAAATTTACAGAGGACCTCAATGGCAGGTACTATAACGATTTCGCAGCAACACGCAAACGTTTTAACGTACGCGAAAGGGCATTCCACCAGGTTATGCCGCAGGCTGAGTACGTAATTGTAACACTTGAAGGCGACAACCCGGAAGATGCAATACTGCACATGGGTGAAGGTAATGATGATTATACAAGGTGGTTCGTTCAAAAGGTTAAAGAAATACATAACTTTGATATTACAAGACCAGATGAGATTGAACTGCCGGAACTCATAGCTGACTCAAAGACACAGCCAACTGAGGAGACACAAACCAATAATAAATTAATTGCAATGGCAGTCCCGATAACACCGGGAAAGGAAGACGAGTGGCATGAGTTCATAGAAGACCTACGCGACAGATATTACGATGATTTTGCCGCATCACGCGAACGGCTTAATGTACGCGAAAGAGGGTATAACCAGGTAACGCCTGAGGGTGAAGTTGTTATTGTAACATTGGAAGGACCCAACCCGGAAGAGGCATTATTGCACTTTGGCGAAGGCAATGATGATTTCACAAGGTGGTTTTCCAGAAAGGTAAAGGAGATACATAACTATGACCTTAATGCACCTCCTCCTTTTTCAATACCACAATTGGTAGTTGACTCGATGAAGCAGAAAGTGAAAGTATGATTGATAGATAATTTTCTCCTTCCTGTTTTGCCCTTGGGAAGGAGAAAAAATCAGAGGACAAGGGTGGTAATGTATGGAGGACAAGGGGTGAAAATATATTGAGGACAAGTGGTGATGACTGCATGCTCATTGCATTACGCAAGCAGGCGTAAATAGAAAGATGATTTTAAATTTATCCGACAATCTTTCTGAATGTGAAAGACTTTAATAACGAAAAATCACCCCTTGCTTTATAATTCCTGCAGGGGTTGAAATCAAGGGGTGATTATCCGGTATGTAAAATCTTTCAAAATATTACAATCATTTGTTTAATCACAATACTCCATAATAACCACGAATCACCCCATGTCCTCAATATATTTTCAATCTTTCAATCTGCAATCTTCAATCTTCAATCTGCAATCTTCAATCTTCAATCTTCAATCTTCAATCTGCAATCTTCAATCTGCAATCTTCAATCTGCAATCTGCAATCTGCAATCTGCAATCTTCAATCACCAATCTCATTTCAAATACTTTTTCATCCCATCGCTTCCACACAAATTAATAAGGTAAGCACCTGTTTCATAAACAAGATTATATTTATCCGGTGAATGCCTGCTGAGTGTATGTTTCACAGAATTTCTGTATCCTGTCAAGTTCCACATAGTACCATCCAGAATATCTTTCGGCAGTCCGTGCTCCGGTGCCTCAAAGAATTTCACTCTTTCAAGCAGTTCCAGAAAGCTGTTCCATTGTTCCTGTGAAATTATTTTTGATGAATCAAGCTTATACGTTCCATCGGACTTAAACCATCCGTACCTGAGCTTATACTCTTTGCCTGTATTCTCTATTTTTATCACGAAACCTCTGTCAAATGAAGGTTGTACAATAAGCCGGTAATATTCCTCCGGCTTAAAACCTTCTGCGGTATTAATGCTTACACAAAAAAATAAGAATGATATGATAATAATAATTTGTTTCATGAATTTTTATATTTTCCTTCCCGGGTGCAACTTGGGAAGGAGAGATTAGAAAACTTGAAAAGAAGTAAAATCACGCAGTGATTGCCAATATTAGAAATATTAATTAAACCCGCTCCAACTCCATAGGAGTTGCCCCATTCTTATTGAATCATTTATATTTTTGAATATTCAAATTATCAATATGGGTAACTACTACGTAGTTAGTTTGATATTATAAATTGTTTTCTAATATGGGCAATCACTATGTGATTTTTCTCTTCCTCCCAAGTTGCACTACCCATATCCCTCTCCGAACTCTCCGAACTCTCTACTCCCTGCTTGCTTCATCAATCAGCTTCTTCAATCTATCCATGCCGGTAAGATTGACAAGGTAAGCTCCGGCTTCATAGAGCAAAGTATTTCTATGCGGCACCCATCCTGAAAAAGAATATCCATCACCGGGAATGTGCCCCTCAAGCAGCCAGTCAGCACCGTCTTCAGCAATATCGCCGGGAGTTGATTCCGGAAATTTCCAGAAATTTCCTTTTTCAATTATATCCTTAAAACCTTTCCACTCATCTGCAGTAATGGTTTTGGAAGTATCTATTATTAAGCTGCCGTCAGGTCTTTCTATCCGGTGTGCAAATAAATAATCAAGCTTAAGTGAATCATTTTTCTTCTCAATTGTAATTTTGACATTCCCGCACATCCAGCAATTGATGGAGAGCGTGTATGATTCGTAATTTGTCTGCGACATGCTCATTGTGCAGAACAACAAAGATATTATTGTAATAAATAAATATTTCATTGATGAGAAATTGATTAAACAAAACTTATGATAAATGAGTGCAAAAACAATTGAAAAGCGAGTGACGAAATGGGATTGAAAATTGAAGGAGGGCAAGGGAATTTTCTTTGCGGTCTTTGCGTGATAGGAACTTGTAAAAATCGGAGTTGGGTTCAAAACAGTGCCGAGTTGGGGTCAAGTTGCGTCATAGTTGGGTTCAAGTTAGTATCAAGTTGGGTCATCGTTTTTGGAAAACAGGGGTTAAGTCATTGCAATATAAGGAGATAACGCCGTCACATCTGCGAATTTTGCCAAAAAATATGGCGATTACAGGTTAAAATCGCAATATTTTTTCAGCTTTGTAAAAAACGATATCGTTAGCGAGTTTCGTTACTCCGACCAATATTTACCTATTAGCGTCGCATTTATCTATCGAAATTGCTTCCCAAAATTGCCGTACAGGCTGCAAAATGCCCCAAAATTACACACATCTTTCCCTGAAATGAGTCAATTCTACGGATATCCTCTGCTTCGAAAATTGCTCATATTTGCTCAAAATCACGCATATTTTGACTATTTTCGCTAAAAACTTGACAAGCGGCTTTTGCTTTATTAAATTTAAATAGCGGGAAATTTGCGGCATGATTCACCTGTTATCCCGTTTGTCGGTACAAAATTTACTGCTCAAACCGGCATTTACTAACACCAAAAATAAATATGTATGAAATTTTCCCTAACGGTTTATTTGTTGATTATTGCTGTTTCAATATCTTTTGCACAGCCAAATCAATTGATAGATTTGCAAAAGATGATTGACGACGCACAAAATGGCGAGACAATCCTGCTGAAAGGCGGAACATATGACGCCGTGCCATCGGAATATATAGAAGAGCTTTGCGGCAATTGCGGCGAGCACCAAACAACCGTGCATGGAACAAAAGGTTTTGTTATAAAAGATAAAACCATCCACATCAAAGGCGAAGATAAGGAAAAAGTAATTTTGCATACAAATGCAGGTTACGGCGTGCTCTTTATAAACAGCCAGCATTCATCTATCAGCAATGTAACAATAGGCGGTGGTGTGCGTGATACATCGGGTGATGCCACCAATGCAGGTATAGTGCTGAAGTATTCCAAGGTGAGGATATTCGATTGCATAATATCGAATGACACAGCACGTTCGAACAAAACACCAATTGTCGGAGTATCGGGAATCATACTGCGTGAGAATTCCGAAGCTATTATAAGGAATAATATCATCCGTAACAATACATGGGATGGCGTTGCATTATATAGAGGAGCTGTCGCATATATTATGGATAATATAATTGAGAACGGCAGGGGAGCGGGCGTTGGCATTACATGGGATGCCGCGGCGTTTGTATTCAGGAACAGGGTATCGGGATTCTGGAAGGGCATTGGTACATTTGGCACATCAACAGCAGTAGTAAAGAACAATGCAGTGTTCGATAATCTGGGCTGGGGAATAGTGATATCGGGGAATTCCCATATGCAGCTTGAGAATAACGTGATTACAAGGAACGGTAATTGCGGTGTGGCACCTTGGGTTGACTCACTCGAGAACGGGACCGGTGTTATTACAAACAACATCATCACCGAAAACGGCTGGCGGAAGGAATGGGTGTGTCCTCAGGTCGGCTACTGGATGAATGCAAATCCTTCACGGTTTACATTTACATACAATAATGTCTGGAATAATTCTGCAGGAGAGTATAGAGATATAAGTGATATGACAGGCAAGTATGGCAATGTATCGGTAGATCCATTATTCAAGGGGCAATATGATTTTACATTGCAGGCATCATCGCCATTGCTGAACATTGGCAATCCTGCAATTTCAAATCTTAACGGTACTCAAAGTCACATGGGTATAGATGGTGGACAGAGTGTAAAATAAAACACATCCCTCCCGGCTAAAGAGGGATGTATCAAAATAAAATCTTAATTTATAACAACAACCTGGTTTCTTCTTGGCGCGTAGAAAATACTAACCCTTCTTCCGGGAGTATTTTTTCCAAAAGAATTCATTTGGCTGCACTGCTTCAAATACTTTTCGAGTGCATTATTCTTTTTGGAATAAGCTTCCTTAAGAGGTTTTTCGTTTTTCATCTGGTCGTCTGTTAAATATTGCATGGATGTAAAATTAAGTTAATAAATATAGTTAAGGTTTTATTTGCTGCTAACGACGGAAAATCCCGTTCATCAGCTGTAGTAATTCTTCTAATAAGCTACTTTTTCTTTCCGTGTACTATAAAATGGAAGAAATCATTTTCATCCGCATCACCTTTACGGGTTAATTTTTTATCTTCGGATTGATTATCCTTCTTTTCCGTTGAACCCGGTTTACTATCAATAATATCACGACATAAATCTTCGTTTACATCTTCCGTGACTTCCTCAACATTCGAATTATTAGTGGTTAGTACCATAAGTTTAACCTTATTAATAAGCAATAGGTATGCCAAATTAACCCCATGAATTGTTTAGAGATATGCTGTAAGTACTTTATTTACAAGGAGTTTTAAATATTTATCACCCGTTAGTATATCATTGTAAAACAGGCATTAGTATAATGTGGAAATTTCGGACAAATTAGGAACTTAAGATGGGGATATTTTACGTTTGTGTGTCTTTTCCGAATATCCTGCATATTTTAAACTGATTATCCGATTTGCGGAACTTTTTTGAACCGGGTATATTAGAAAATACAAGTTTTACAGGTGTTTAAAGACATAATTCATGTTTTTTTAGTTGGATTATCTTTAAATTTATATCGTAATTATTGTTACAGGTTATTTTGATACAGGCTGAGGAATTAAATCTGCCAACTTGAGTAAAAAAAGTATACCGATTGCATGTTGCTAATTCGATTTTAAATTTTTGTTCACACCGTTTGACAAATGAACTAATTTACTTCGTTTATAAATTTAAGTATAATATATTGTTATATTTTACGGAGCTGCATGAAAAATAATATCCACAATAAAGAAGCATCAATATTAATATTATCTTCTGCTGCATTAACAACTCTATCAGGGTTTATAATATTAATTGGATTATTTTTTCACCTAACAATATTAACAAGGGGTAACTCCGGTTTTATATCAGTTGCACCAAATACTGCAATATGTTTTATCCTGTGCGGCTTTTCACTTTACTTAAATACAAAGACAGAAATTTTGAAAGCCCTGACAATTTCCAAAATATTTTCGGCAATAGTATTCTCTGTCGGGCTTTTAACATTTTTTGAATTAATAACCGGAATAAACTTTAACATTGACAGATGGCTGCTGCCTGTCTTGTTCAATAATGAACAAAATAATCCCAATAATATGGCAGGGGTAACAGCATTAAACTTTATATTAATTAGTATAGCTCTGTATTTTAACGGCAGTAAAAAGTCGAATAATTTGTTTCTCATAATAATTGCCTTACCATTAATAGATTCGTTAATAGCAATAGCCGGATATTTATACGATGTCAGTTCTTTATATTCATTTGGAAGTTTTTACAAACTTTCATATTATACGGCCGGAGTGTTTTTAATATTAAGCACAGGAGTTTTATTTTTATATGAGGATACAATAATTATCAAACTTTTTAAAAGTGATGGCATCAGCCGTATTTTAATACGAAAGTTTGCACCTTTTTTTATCCTGCTGATTATTATAATGAGAGTTTTAACCATGCTTGGAAGTTCTGAGGGTTTTTACACGCCGGTTTTCGGTGATGCTCTTGAAATAATAGCGAATATTTTAATCCTTACCGGTTTTATTTTCTGGAATGCGTACACTCTGCAGAAGCTTGATACTGAACTTGGGTCGTCACTTAAACAAAATCAGCTGCTGGCAAGTATTGTTGAATCAACAACCGATGCTATTACAAGCAAAACACTTGATGGGATAATAACAAGCTGGAACGAAGGCAGTGAAAAGCTTTATGGTTACAGGCGGGAAGAAATTATTGGTAAATCCATTAGTTTATTAATTCCAACCGGTAAGATGAAAGATTATGAATTAATGATGGAAAAAGTCAGAAATGGAATGTGTATAAATTATCATGAGACAATCAGAAAGAAAAAAAATGGAGATATTGTAAATGTTTCGATTAATGTATCTCCAATAAAAGATTCCCAAGGTAGAGTAAGCGGCGCGTCATCAATAGCGCGTGATATTACTGAGCAGAAAATTTCCCGGCAAAAGCTAAAAAATTATAATGAGCAGCTTCAGATATTAAACAGACTAGCGAAAATAATCTCTTCAAGTCTTGAAATTGAAAACATATTTGACAGCTTTATTGAAGAATTAGGACGCAGAATACCATTTGACCGAACATCATTAATTCTGCTGAATAATAACAGGAATGAATATATTGTTGACAGGATGTGGAGTTCATATACACCTATACTGACCGCTAAGCAGAGGAGAAGCGTAAAGAACTCTGCCTTTGAAATAATTTTAAAAAATGGATTACCTTTTATTGAGAGAAACTTAGGAGAAAAGGGTGAGTTTAATGAAACCGGTGAACTCCGCAAAGAAGGTATTAAGTCAAGAATAATTTTTCCACTTAAAATACAAGATGAAATAATAGGTTTCTTTACACAGGCAAGCATTCAGCCTAATACTTATAAACAGGATGATATTGATTTGTTAGTATCACTTTCCGATTTTCTTTCAATTGCTGTGCAAAATTCAAATCTTTATGAGAAGATAAAGAAAATGAATGAAGAGCTTGAACAGCGTGTAATAGCAAGAACATGGGAATTAGAAGAAGCTAATAAAGAGCTTGAAGCTTTTGCATATTCTGTTTCACATGATTTAAAAGCACCACTTAGGGCGATTGATGGATTTGCAAAAGTATTAATCGAAGATTACGGTGACCAGCTTGATATAGAAGCATCAAGAGTACTCAATATAATCATTCAGAACTCTCAAAAGATGAGTAAATTGATAAATGACCTTCTTGCATTTTCAAGAACCAGCAGGCGGGAAGTCAGTCTTTCAAAACTGAATATTAATGAAATTATTTATAGTGCTCTGGCACAATTGTGTTCATATACCGATGATGAAGATATAGAAATTGATATAAAGGATGATATACCGGATGCAACAGGTGACAAAAACATGGTTCAGCTTGTATATGTAAATTTACTTTCAAATGCTCTTAAATTTTCATCAACAAGAGAAAAACAAAAAATTGAGGTAGGAGCATGCGAGAAAGGTAACGAGATTGTATATTATGTAAAAGACAATGGTGTCGGGTTTAACATGAAATATTATGATAAGCTGTTTGGTGTCTTTCAGCGTTTGCATTCCGAAGATGAGTTCGAAGGTACAGGTGTAGGACTGGCGTTAGTGCAAAAAATAATACAGAAACACGGCGGAAAAGTATGGGCTGAATCAAAATTAAATAAAGGTACAGCTTTTTATTTTACTCTGGAAAAAGAAAGGGAATATAGTTATGAATTACAGTGATATAGAGATATTGCTCGTAGAAGACAATCCACATGATGCAGAATTAACAAGAAGGGCTTTAAAAAAAGGTAAGATTACAAACAATATTCATACCGTTACCGATGGGGAAGAAGCACTTGACTACCTGTTTTCACGGGGAGAATATTTAAATAATGATGCCAAGCCTAAAGTTATTCTTCTTGATTTGAAACTTCCTAAAGTTAATGGATTACAAGTTCTGAAAGAGATAAGATGTAGCGAGCTCACAAGAAATATTCCTGTTGTAGTGCTTACATCATCAAACGAAGAAAAAGATATTGTTGAAAGCTATAAGCTGGGAGTAAACAGCTATATTGTAAAACCAGTAGAGTTTGAAGGATTCATGAAAGCAGTAAGTGAGATAGGATTATACTGGCTTCTGCTGAATAAAATTCCTGTTTAAGTATTACGACAAATTCTTTGTACTGCCAGTGTGTCTCATGGATATTTTTCAATTACAGGATGAATGAACATCGAGGACGTTGGTAGATTGCAACACAAAGAGGTTATCGTACATCAGTGCAGACTGACACTCTGAACTTGAAATTATGGTGAAAAAATACTGAAAAATGTTTCAATAGTAATAAAAAGAATTTTCGCTAATAATTTTATTGATCATTAGTATACTTTAAAGTATATTCAAAATCTTTTGTAACTATTTTCCCCTTTTGATTTAAAGAATGAAAAACAATTTGAATTGTTACATTAACTCTAGTGTCAGAAGTAAATTCATTTGGATTATAGCTAAACTCAGCTCTTAATATTTTTGACTCTTTTGGAATAAGATAACCAAAATCAGCCCACCCAAAATATTTAGTTGAATCATTATTATCTGTAAAATCATTACTAAACCCAATATTTCTTGATTGAAGACTAATATCGCAATCTAAATTTGGGATTGATATTATAATCCTGTCAATATAACCAATTACTTCACCAACGTTTACTAATTGGAATGAAATATCCCTGTCTTTTTGACTTATGTAATTAAACTGTATATCAGCTTCTTTATCGAATTCTTTCTCAGTTGCATCCGTATATTTTTTTGTTATAAGATTTAACGAACTTAAGCTATTCGATACTGTATTTAATTTATTAGGAAATCTTGAAATTGTATCAGAGATGGAATTAACATTAGTTAATAGTCCCATAGAGGACTTAGAAATTGAATCTAAATAATGAATTATTCTACCATTTGCTTTAGCACTACTATCGAGTGCTGACTTTGTAATCTCTAATTGATTTTGTGTTGCTATTAATTGATTCTTATTAAGGGTAAATACTTCACCTGTGTCAAGCACTGTGACAATTACAAAAAGGAGCGATATAATGACTAAATATGTTTGAACAACACCAGCATGTTTATTAAGATAACTGTGGAATGTTATTTTATCTTTCTTTTTTGTAGAGAACATGTGCCATATCCCAACTGAAAATACAAATAACATTACCAAATAAATAATTGTTGATACCATAGAACAATCTTAAATATGCATTTAAATATTAGAAACGAGACTTTGTAATATTGTCTCTGCTAATTCATCCGCCGTTTCGTATTTATCTGTTCCATCTATACCATTCGCTTTATTAACACCTTCCAATTCCCACCCATATACATTACCATAAAACAGATTATAATGATAAACTTTATTATATATGTTTATATAGTTTTGCATGTCATTATAACGGTCTGACATTTTTCCTTTTCTAATTAGCACTTTCAGACATGCTTTTTTATACGGGTCAATTTCTAATAACGTATCTGCAATAGGATTATACCAATCTACATTTAAGAGTAAGTAATTACCTTTAATTATCAATGAATTCATTTCTTTATTTTCTATCTCGAAATTGGGAAATACTTCCTTTATATCGGCAAATTTTGTTTTTAGTGAATTTACTAATAATTGAAATTCAGCATTAGCTTTTTCTACACCTTCTTTTGAGTTAAGAAAGTTATGCCGTTTGGTACGAAATTCCATTTCTTCCTTTTTCCGTTTGGCAATATCTAATGCTGTATCCAAATGTTGTATTACTGGCATAATAAGTCCTCCTTTTGCCATCCTCTCAATTATGAGAGTGTTATTAACAAATTTTAAAAAACTGGTTGTTTTTATAATACATCAGTATTTGCAAATTTAGTTATCTATTTCAATTATTCCAAGTCATCATAAGAATTGCAATGATTTATTAAATTATAATTGTATTATTTAATGTTGGCTAAGCAACACCAAATATATCATATAACATTTAATCTTTCCACGTATTTTAATTTTTTTAACTGCTGACTATTTAATACATATATTTTGAATTGAATAGTTTGAAATAAATAAATATTATTAAATAATATAAATTTATTAATAGGAGAATTAATGAATTTCGAAGAATCAAGATTAATATATTTACAGGGAGTTGAACAAATTGCAATAGGCAATTACAAAGCAGGTATTAAAATACTAGAAGACAATTTAAGCGAATTAGACCCTGATATATTAGTAGTTGTTTATGCAGAAATAGCGAAAGCTGCGGTGGAAGACAATGATATAGTTAAAGCAAGACAATATGCTACTTTGGCACTTAGTATTGAGCCTGAATTACCCTCAGCAAGAAAAATTTTAGGATTATAAAGGAGAATAAAAATGAGAATAGTTATGAATGAAGTTTACAACGGGTACAAAGTTTATTTTGAATCAAATGGTACACCACACAGAGAAATATGTGAAAAAATCGCGGATGATACTATTAAACTAATGGAAACAAATGGTTCTACAACACATGTTGCCTCTGCAATATTATATAGTGGTGCAATTGTGCAGGGGTATCTTAGTATGACATCTAATTTATATTTTGGAGGTACCGATGAAATGTACTAAATGTGGTATAGAATTCTTTTTACCAAAAGATTTGAACAATAATGAACATAAAGAAGACGAATCTTATTATGAATGTGCCAAATGTAAGAAAACATTTTGTAAAAACCATATTAAAATGAAAATTATCAACAGTGGTGATGAAGTAATTGAAACAAGTAAAATTCAGTATATCAATTTATGTGAAGAATGCGAAGCAAAAATATAGTGACAGAATTAATCAATAAGGTACTAATTAGATGAATCACAGATTAATTCTGATATAAAAGATAAGATTCGATATTATATTTTAAGAATTTGTTATGAGTATATAAGTTTGTTTCTTCTGGTTCAACTAACTATCATGTTAATTGGTTTAATGTAGAATATATTAATACCTTTTTTCCCTAAGCTGAAAACTTATAGATGACTCATTAGAATCGACTTTTTCCAGTGTTTCAACAGGAAATGATTCAACATGCTTGCCGTCTTTATCAAACCATATGCAGTCAACCAAACCATTATTTGTAATTGCCTGAATTGTCATTTGGGGGCTGCCCGATTTCAAGCGTACAATATCTCCCTTATGGAAATTTAAACTTGTAAGTTCCATTAAAATTAAAATATTATAGTTCATGCAAAATACAAATTAATTTCTTTATATTTTATTCAAAAAAACAACAACAAGTGAACACCTATTTGTAGTTTTTCTATGGTATTTTCTTTATATTTTATAGGTTATTAGATTAAAATGAATGACATGTTTGAAATTTCTAATGCCATAATTGTTACTAAAAATTTATTTTACAACAATGACAGAAACTCTTATACAATGCATCTTTTGTGAAGAAAAAGCAGTAATTAAAGTTCATGGACTAGCAGATATTGAAGAAATGAACTGTCCCAATTGCGGTAGATATTTAATAACATATGAATCTCGTCATAATTTACCATCTGATATTTGTGAAAAATTTGCTAACAGCAGAAACATATTAGCAGGTGTGATTAGGGAACGCTTTGAATTGCATTTAGACGAACAAGCAATAATGGAAGAAAATTTTGAAAGCTTGATCCATTCCGTCACATTACCAACCACAATGCGACAGCGACTCGATAAGCTGATACTTTATTTTTACAGAAAAAGCGAAACGTTCTTTAAAGCAACTGCATATGATTATTACCCAGCTATTGGTTATGCAAAAGATCATGACGAATTAAAGCAGATGATAAAATTGCTCAAAGAGGAAGGATATCTGGAATCTGTTACATCTCTCCAGTATTTTGTTTTATCTTTTAAAGGTATAGAAAAAGCAGAAGAACTACTCACTAAACCAATTATCAGTACGCAGTCTTTTGTAGCTATGTGGCTTGACAAAGAGATTGAGGGTGTGTTTGAAAACTACATGTGTCCGGCAATTGAGGGAAAGACACTCGACGGTATTCTTTTAGAAGGTGAGAAGCATTTTAAGCCGTTAAAAATCGATAACATCGATTTTAACAGTGATATTGTTGATAATATCATTTCAGAAATTAGGAAAAGCAAATTTTTGATAGCTGACTTTACCGGGAATAGGGGCGGTGTATACTTTGAAGCAGGCTTTGCTCAGGGAATAGGTATAGACGTCATTTATACATGCCGCAAAGACTGGTTTGATAAAATTCATTTTGATGTGAACCACAAAAATTATATTGTGTGGGAAACAGGTGAAGAATTATATGATAAACTAATAAAAAGAATTTCAGCAACAATTATTTAGAAATAATATAATTGACTTATGATATTATATCATTTTGTATCTTAACTTCCTTATGTGTCCATTCTTTTATAAAACCAATAAATAAAAAAGCACTCAGTTTTTATTCTAAGTGCCTTATTTTTTTTGAGCTGGCGAAGGGACTTGAACCCCCGACCTGCTGATTACAAATCACTTTCAAAAACTATACTTACTGTAAATTGCAAAATTTCGCTGGTATTATATTCTCTATTATCTATATAATACCCTTATTTCTTTATAAACCGTAGCCAAATCGTAGCGAGTTCTCTTTATGATGATTACTGAACAATTATTAGTGCTAAAGAGTAAATTAATAATCCTTAAATATCGATATTGTTAGAATTTTACTTATTATTTGTTTTTAAATTACTGTTCTATCTCTTATACAGCATGAGAGTATATTAAGAATTTGTAAATATTGAACAATTTCAGCTAAAAACCCTCATGTGCGGGATTTTTGTGTTTTAGTCTATTTTAATAAAAGTTAACTTAAAAAAGTACCATTGTAAGATACTGTTTACAAGAATTTTTTTTTGTAACTTGACAGAGTTAGAAAATAAAAATTGATCTAAAATTAAATTTTTAAAATTAATAATTAAGTTGCCGACTGATACAAATAAAATTCTTCGAAAAATCTCTTCTAAAGCTGGTTGGCAAAAAGGTTTAATTACAAAACAACAAAACAACAAACCCAACAGCAGCAAGTTTGCATTTCAATACTACATAGCAAGTAATGCCTTCCGTGATGAAAGTCTTCAGTTAGATGCAATCTATTTCACAGATACTACACCGATAATATATATCAAAAAACTAAGCAGTTATGACAATAACTTGGTTATTGAGCTTCACAAGCGCTTTTGGAATGAATGCAGAACTCCATTAACACTTATTATTACACCTGATGTAATCAAAATTATTGATAATTATGCAAAACCAGTAAATAATCCGTATGAAATTTCTCGCATTGAAAAGGCTGAATTTAGCACAACTGACCATGACCTTGAACGATTAGCTGAGATATTAAGCCAGGCAAAACTGGATAGCGAAAAAGTTTTTGGATACGAATTGCACCTAAGCACCCACCAACGAGTGGATAAAAAACTAATCAGTCAATTAAGAGAGGCTAGGAAACAACTGCACGATTCTTACAATCTTAGTTTTAGCACGATTCACGATTTGTTGGGTAGAAGCTTGTTTACCTTGTACTTGGAACAAAGGGAGATTCTAAGTAAAAAGGATATTAAAACAGAAACGAAAGTTGCGGACAACTTCTTTACACTGCTTCAAAATTATCCGAAAGAAACCTACGTCCTGTTTTCTTTTCTAAAAGAAAAATTTAATGGTGATTTATTCCCAATAACAGCAAATGAAGAATCAGCAATTCTTAAAAAACCTAATATATTAAATCTGATTTACGAATGCTTCACTCATGAAACTGATTTACAGACGGGACAAAAGTACTTTTTTAATTTTTTTGATTTTAAACATATTCCGATTGAATTGATAAGTGCAATTTACGAAGAGTTTATGAGTGAAGAAGATATAACTAAAAATATAATTATCGATAATAAAACTAAAGGGAAACGTGAATTAGGCGCATATTACACTCCACAAATGCTGGTTGAATTTGTATACAACGAAGTCTTGCCAATGCCGAGTAAATACGATACTAATTACAAAATAAAAATCCTTGATCCTGCGTGTGGCAGTGGAATTTTTTTAGTAGAAGGTTTTAAGCGTATTATAGAGAGATGGAAATACGCCAACAAACAGACGGAACTATCAAAAGAAACCCTGACCGAGTTATTACTCAACAACATTTACGGGATTGAAATTCATCCTGAAGCAATCAAAATAACAGCATTTAGTTTGTATCTATCTTTTCTGCATCACATGAATCCAAAGGAGATTTTACGCAAAGTAAAATTCCAACCGCTGATTTATTGGACTAAAAAAGAAGAAATTGAACAGAGAGCTGACGAAAAGTTTGGTTTAAATCTTTTGCAGGCAAATACATTCGTCCGTGAAGGGAAAAAATTTAAAGAAAATCCAATAGAAAAAATAGAAATGTTTTTTTCTACAAAATTTGACTTGATAATTGGTAACCCCCCATGGAAAAGAAGCAATGTAGATGATGAAATTTTATCATGGGCTAGACAATATCATTGGGATTTAAAACGTGATATTATAAAGGGCTTTCTTTCTTATTGCCCCTCCATTGCTCCTAATGCAACAATAGCTTTAATTTCCTCAGCTAAAGTTCTATTCAACACTAGCGGGACAGATGATAATTTCCGGCTAAAATTCTTTTCAGGAAACAAAGTTTCAATTATAGTTAATTTTTCAGTAATACGAAATGTGTTATTTGAAAAAGCGAAACAAGCAGCGGCACTCATTATTTACAAGCAACGAGAACTGCGTAAAATCAAAGAGAATGAAACTATTATTTATTGTGTCCCAAAAACTACCGATGCAATTCAAAACAGAAATACAATTTCTATTGATGCCTCCGAAATTAAATATTTACCAATCCAAGAAGTATTAAAACCCAATTCCAAAATTTTTAAGATTACAATGTATGGTAGTCTACGTGATATAAAGTTCATCAACAGATTAAATAAAATTGAATCTTTCGATGAGCACAAAATCTGTCAAGGAATGGGGTTGATAAAAGACAACACTGCATCTCGGAGAGGGAATCCACACTTAGACGAACATCATTTCATTGTAACTGATTATATTTTTCCATACTATACTCTGAAACCAAAAATTAAACTCAATGAATTTAAAGATTATACATCATTGAGGACAGACGAAAGAGATTTGTTCTCACCACCTCTTTTACTTTTCAAAGAAGGGACAAAAGATGGTGAATTATGTTGTTCTTTCATTGACTATAACTGCGCTTATCTTAGTGCTTCAAAAGGTATAAAACTTTTAGATAAAGATGATGACTTTCACAAAGCGGCAGCGGCTTGTTTAAATTCTTCTTTAGCTACTTACTACTTCATTCAGATAAGCGCGTCTATTGGTGTAGACAGAAACCGCATTCAAAGAAATGAGGCAACTTCGTTTCCAGCTATACCTTACATTTTGAACAACGAAACTATTAGTGAAATTGCTGCAAAAGTTGATTCAATTATCTCTATTTATAAAAGTAATGCGTTTGATGATTTACTGTTTAAACAAAAAATTGAGCCAATTAAAAGAGAAATCGACAGCATTATATATCATAAATTGAAGATTACAAAAGCAGAACATGCACTCATTGAAAATATTTTGAATTACAGTAACGTGTTGAAAGAAAATTACAAGAATAGCGGTGCAGAGAAATCGGTTAGTGTTGATAAAGATATTAAGCAATATACACAAGTTTATTTAGACGTTGTCAATAAACAGTTTAAAGATTCATCTATCCGCCTTACATCTGAAATTTATCCGAACACTACTCCAAAAGATGAATTGGTTTGCGTAAAGTTTGTTTTTGAAAAAAGCCCTTCCATAAAAAATGAAATTGAAGAATCACTAGAAAATATTTCAAATGTACTCTATAAAATAAATGAAAAAACATTTAAACAACACTCAGCAAGTATTTATTACAGAAGAATCATAAAATATGATCTTCCAAGACAAAATACCTTCTATCTGATTAAACCTAACCAAAAACGTTTTTGGTCTAAAGCAGCAGCACTGAATGATGCCGATAGCTTAATAGTAGAAATTTTAACTCAGCGCAACAAATAATGGGATATATTTCCGAACATAACAGTCCTTTAAATACAAATTTTTTAGACAGTGAAATAGCATTAAAGCTTTACAGCGATGTAAGGAATCATTGTACTGAAATCATTGAGAGAAGCTATCTAAATTATTTGTCTGATTCAACTAAGGTTTTTTCAGAAGATGAAACTATAATTACAGCAGGACTCTATGATCATATTGAAGCGATTATTGATGAAGATGAACTGCCTTTTTATATTGCTCCTGAACTACATCAATACACAAAACCAATTAGAAAAGGAGAAGTTAATCCTAATAAAGCTAAGCGTTTTGATTTGCACATTACAAACTTCAGTTATAAACCAAGAATAAAATTTGGTATTGAAGCAAAACTTTTGGCTGAAAAAAATACTTCATTCAAGCGGGCTAATTTTCTTGTTGACGAATATGTTGAGGATGCTGGAATGGGTAAATTTATAAAAGGGATCTATGAAACTGATGGCTTTATGCTTGGGTATGTCTTAAATGGCAAAGTTAATAATATTGTAGGGAGTATTAATTCAAAAGTTATTTCAACATATTCGAATAAGGAAATATTGACCAAAAATAAAAAAAATTATATTTCTTATTTCTTTTTTAAAGGCAATCTTAAAGAATTGTTCCATATTTTTTTGGATTTTTCAAATACCCCAAATAAATTAAACTAATTACTGTTAAGCAGAGCGTCGCAGGTTCAAGTCCTACCTCAAGAGCAAAGATAACAGTATTATATTTAAAGGAATTACTGACATAAATCGTAATCCCATTTTTATTAGGCCAAATTCTGGTGACAGTTTAGTGACAGATTATTTTCTTTCATCTTGAAGTTTTTTAAATAAACTGAAGCACTTGTCAGAAACATTAGAGCCTTGTTTTGAGCAGTAACAAGTTGGTGGCAATCAAAAATAAAACTAATGAACTGTAATTTATTAATTTTGCCAAATAATTAATCATTATGCAATGTTATTTGTTGTATTTTATATCAAGGCTCGTATTTTATTAACTCCCAAAACCTTCCCATTGCAAGATCCTTCTATAAATTTTTTACCATGATAAATAAATGCAATTTCAAAACTTCTTTGTGCTTCAAAAAAATCCCATGAAACAATTATTACATTATTTAAACTCGTTACAACAAAATTTTCATAAACATTTGATTTTGACTTTTTTATATTAATTATTGAAATTACGGAATCAAATGATATCTTTATACAATCAACAATATCTTTTTTGGTAAAATCAATGTTACCATTATTAATGAATGAAATAATATTCAAATAATAACCGTATGCATCGGAGTCATTATAACTACTTTTCATCGGTAAAATGTCAGGATAATATAACCAAGAATATAAAATTTTAGTTGGTTTTTCAATATCCAATGAATCAATATATTTATTGACTTCCTCTATGCATTTGCAATTAGTTTATTGGGAATAACCATGAAAAGCATAATTGATTATTCTATTTATTTCTTAAAATATTACTGCAATACATAATAAGCAATAGTCATTAATGGCGAACCCTTTTTGAGTTTGTTCCATTGTTTTGTTCTTTTTCTTTTAAAATCTCTTTAATTTTTTGAATTACTTTTGTTTTTATCTCCTTTACCCCTGAGGACAGTTTAGGGTCAGAATTTTCATTCCCCGACGTTCTCTGTGAAGTAAAGTACCATGCCTTGTTAATTAAGATAGTCTCAATGTAATCTGTTTTTAATTTAGAATATTTTTTTTCATCCATTTCAAAGGTCAATGTTGAAGCGCATGGGCAGTTTAACTCTTTTCCGTTTCTTATTATGATATTAAAAATCAATTCCTCCTTTATCTCTTGCGTTTTATCTATATGAGAGTTTTTAATATCATACGCTATTATGTATTTTTTCATAATTGTATTTATTTTTGTAAGAATTCAAAACCCCAATTAAGCTAGGGGTTGTATTTAGGGCCAAACCATTCAATTTTGCTATTATTGTTTTCTGCCGTAACGGTTATGTCATGTCTCCCCATAATAATAAGCGTATCACCTGCTATGTGAATATCTTGAATAGGATATCCGATACTTTCTTTAACAATTTCTTCAAGCGGTGTACTACTGATATGCACTCGTCTACCTCTTTTTGATCGCGAAAAATAAATATAAGTTCTGTCATCCACTGTGATAGAAAAAGAATCATCACTTTCGATGTTTACTTTTTTTAATATACTCATAGTCCTCATAATATTTATATAAAAAATGGTGCAAAATTGTCATTACATTATACTCAAAATAAATATCCAAAAGGAAATAATTTGTTCATGTGAACTTATTTACCGTCCTTAAAGCACTGCCAATTATCTACCAGAGAATACTCTATGTTTGCAGGATACTCACATTTTCTAAAATTCTTGTACATATACGCTTTTATGTATGTTTGGAAACCTTTGGGAGGGTTATTTACAATGACCTTTAACGTATAAGTATCAGCTATTGAATTCAACTTCTTTATTTTCGTAACGGCTTTGAGGACATAGCTATGCTTTTCCTCGAGAATTCTTTTTACGGATGCCAAAGAAACCTTTTCACCTTCTTTCGTCAAAATAAAATCAGATAATCGTCCTTTATAGTACATATATCCTTCACTGTCAATATCGAACAAATCGCCAGTCGCTAATTCTTGGCTTTGCAGATTACAATCTCTGGCACTACCTTCAACTAAACCAATTTTTCGTTTCATTAATGTTTCTGATCTTATAATTAATTCTTTATAACCCAAAATTTTTGTGTCTCTTAGTTTTACGTGAGTATTTATAAGGGGGAGGCCGACAGATCGTAACCTACACTCATCTGCTTCATGGGCAGCCAATGTTGACACACGCGGGCCTGCTTCAGTCAACCCGTAAGTGACATAGATTTCTTTATATGGATATTTTTTAACTATCCGTTTTAGTGATTTTGTGTCTATTGGACTACTCCCAATTGTTATCACGCGTAATGTTTCAGGCAAAGCTAATGTGGTATTTAGGAGTATTTTTACTAACGGTGGTGTAAGTGACGTTAAAGTTACACCGTGTTTCTGAATATTCGAAATAAATTCTGTAGCGTTAAAAGGCAAGGCAGATATAATTACTTTTGTTTTAGTCAAATAAGCAGCGAGGACTTGGGCGACGATTGAAAATGAATACATTAATGGTAGGTTAATGAGCATGACCTCGCTGTTTCTTATGCCAATAGATTCTATATGTTTTTGAGCATTTACTAACAGTGTGTCAAAGTCAAACACACAGCCACTTGAGAACCCAGAAGTACCGGAGGTTAAAATTATTGTTTCTCCTACTTTAGCTAAAATACCGTCGTGATGTAACTTAATTATTTTATAATCTTGGATCTCTATCTCCGTTGCCGGCAATTTAAAGTTACCAGTATATCCCTTTTTAACTACAACCTTAATGCCGAAGGCACTTATTAATTCACTAATTCTCTCCGAAAGAGCTGTATGGGTATCAATCACTGGTACCAGTCCAGATTTAATTGCCCCGAAAAAGAACATCAGCAAATCCTTGGAGTTAGTTAAATTAATTAACACAATAGACCCTGTAGGAATATCGAGCTTCTCAAATGTATATAGCACTTCACGATAAGAAAGAGATTTATTTTGCTTTATAGCTTCAACCTCAAAAACATTATCTAAAAACGATTCAAAATTACGTCGATTTTCTGTTCCCATCTATTATTCTCCTTTCCTAAAAAATTCCGGCGCAAAATCGGAATATCCTTTATATTGATAATCTTTTTTAATAAGGATTGATTTGCATGTGAAATTTTTTTGATCCTTCTGCAGAGATGCTACTATTATATGTTCCAAGTTTTGACGTTTAAACCATTTTTGAAGCATTATGGATATAATTGATTCACAATTCTCTAAAGGCGTTGGTAATGTGAGTGTCGGGCCATGAATATTTAAATATGTACAGACAAAGCCTACCGTACTTGCTGGATTAGATGCAACAAAACGAAGCGGTGAAATAAAGCCGTTTTGAGCATCATCATGAAATCTGTGAATTGTATCTAACGTTCCGTAATCAGATATTAATATGATACCGACATCGGTATATTCAATTTGATAACAATTCTGTGATTTTAAAAGTTTGTCTATGCATTCTAAAAGTATCCAGGCAGTAGAATCAGCATACCGTAATGAAGGCATAACTTTAGAAAAATATAAATCACGGTTATAAGATTCAACCTTCATGAATGAAGAAACGTTGCAATAGTCATAAAAGAAAAATTTTTTCATTTCATTCATTTCTGCACTGCTATACATGTATTATATCCTCCAAACCCTAATGTTATACTTAAGCCATTTTGAAATGTTGCTTTCTTTGTAATGTTTTTTTGCGCTGGCACTAAATAATCGGAGATTGGCGAATCAAGCAGGTAAACCGGAGGAACCTTTCCCATTTTGATTGCCAGTAGTAAAGCAACAACTTCCATTGCTCCAGTTGCCCCTAACGTGTGTCCTAGATTACCCTTAGTGGCAAAAATTATTGGTTTTTTTTGGCTTTGAAACAAAGCATTATATGCTTTTAATTCTACGGTATCGTTTATAACTGTTCCAGAACCATGTGCATTAATAATCTCTACTTGTGTGTGGTCCAAATGAGCATCTTGTAAACAGCGCCGAATTGCCATGACAACACTTTGCCCGGTCAAGTCAGGCGCTGTAAATCCTGAGGCGTCATTAGATGAAGCAGAACCAACAATCGAACCATACTGCTTTTTGACCAGATGTTTGTTTTGACTGTTTACAAGAACAATAAAAGCCGCGCCTTCTCCTAATATTGTCCCGTCATGAGTTTTATCAAACGCTTTAAGCATTGTTGGAGACATTGTTCCAAGCTCAGAGTGTGCCATAAGCTTACTTTGCGTAAGTATGTCTGCGCCACCGCAGATACAGATATCAACCGAATTACTACGAATGAGTTCAGCACCCATGGCAATTGCATCAGAGCCTGATGAGCACGATGTTGACACTAAGACAGGCTGGGTGTTATACCCTAATACCTTGTTAACATCTATGAGCCAATCGTAAAGTGTTACTTGACAATTCTCTGAGTAATCCAAGCTGGCTCCAAAACTTGTCCCGACAACAAGCTGCACTTTTTTACCTTTAAGATCAATGTGCGAATCATTGACCGCACATTTAATGCAATCCAATGTAAGTTTTTGTAGCCGGGCCCAACTGTCTAAAGCAAATGGAATATCCGGTACTAAGGCAGCTAAATTATTTTTCAGTTTAAACGAAAAACTATAAGTCTTTATGCCTGTTTCTCCACAAAGCAGACTATTCCATACTCCCTCAAGACTATTACCCAAGGCAGTAACCCACGCCATGCCAACTACGAGTGGTTTATAATTCACCATATCTGTTTTTCATTTTCATTGATGATTATTTTGGTAATTGAGGCTCTGCAAGCAGTAACCCGCTTAGAGCCGACAAAGGCGGTGCCAGTGAAAAATAAGTGTCCCTGAATGAGTTTATCCTTTTTGACTATGAGTGTTATCTGATCGCCCGGGAAAATCATATGATAGAACCGTAACTGGATTGAGCCCAGCACAGTCATTTCATTGTCTTTAACTTTGTCCGTACACATCTGATAAAATATGCTTCCGGCTTGTGTAAAAGCCTGCATTATATTACTACTCGGGTAGATTGCCCTATCAGGAAAATGGCTGCCCGCCCAATCGCTGGCACCTGACACACACACAATCGCTTTTAAGTATTTGTGCACCTCATAATCAATTACTCTGTCCAGGAGTATCATGGGATGGCGGTGTTTGAGCCATTTCTTTAAATCTGAAAAACCGATGCAATTAGGCATTGTTGTTTTGTATTATTAATTTTTCTTTAAACTCTTCTGGTATCAAAATAGGTTTACCCGTGGATTTATGAACCATTACAAATTCAAACATGCCTTGAGCTATTTCGTTCTTAGTTGAATTCACTCGTCTATACATAACTTGTTCAAGTCTAAACCTTGCAGGTCCTATATGCTGTATGTCACTTGTAATGGTAATCTTATCCCCCTGCACTACCGCCTGCACATATTTAATACGTATACTTCTGATTCGTAAGTCCAAATTCAAGTCATTCAAGTTTTCCTGCTTAATTCCTCTTGATTCTAAACATTGCAAGCTTGCCGCTTCAAATAACGTGGCATAGCGGGCAAAATGCATTATTTTTGCTGCGTCAATATCAGTTTGTCTAATGCGATATGAATATTCTGCTACCATCAAAATTTATTGGTTAATAAAACACTGTATACCTCTGTCCATTCTCCGTATGACTTCATCAATGTCATCGCTAGTAATGATAAGTGGTGGCGATATTCTCATAACCGGAAAACCATACGACGTTGCATAGGCACTTTTTCCAGCCCCAGCCATAAATTCAACATATATGCCATTTTCAATTAATTGCGTGCGTAATTTTGGAATGTGGTAGCTTGCTTGCTCGGTTAATGCTAAACCATTCAAGATCCCTTTGCCCCGCACCTCTGAAAAAACGTGCGGGTACTTATCAATAATTTTTGCTTTTACGTCATGGCGTAATTTTAAGCCTTTGGCAATTGACAATTCAAGCAAGTTATATTGTCTTATATAATCAATTCCATTTTTTATAACAGAGCATGTCAGCGGTCGTAAATCAGATGTGGTGACCGCCCCGCTCGCCCGAACCGTTAATTCTCGCTTTGCAATGACCAATGATGTTGAGATCAAACCCAAACCCAAGCTTTTTCCGATAACCGTAATATCAGTCGGAATAGCTCCCTGTTCATCTGTCATTGCAAAAAAATGACCTGTTTTTGCATATGTTAAAACCTCATCGGCTGCAAGAATTACATTATGCTGACGGCATAGTTCAGAGAGTTGTCGTAAATATCCATCAGGAGGAATAATTATACCTCCATCGCCAAGAATTGGCTCGACAATAACGCCAGCAATTTCTTGGCAATAATTTTTAAAATAGTTTTGTAATGCTTCGATGTTGCCAAAGGGTAAGAATTCAAATAAAAAATCCCCACTATTGCCTATAGTAGGGATACCAATTTTATAGTATCGACGATTTAAGAGGACGAGTATACCGCCTGTCCAGCCATGCCACGCACCTTCGAAGCAGAGAATTCTTTTTCTTTTTTCTCGACCCGCTTTTATTTTTAAATTATATAAGTCAAACTGGTTTTCAATGATAAGCCGCAAACATAACTCTAAACCTTCAGAACCAGAATTTCTGCCACTTACGTGATATTCATCTCTCGGAAATCTATCTACCCATAAACCACCATCACCGAACAAATAATTTAGGAGGTCAGCCCGGCCAATGTCACCAACTTCGTCAGTTAAATACCTTATGTTTTGTAAAAAGTGAGAGCAGATCTGTTTTGCAATATCATGATCGGCACCAAAGCAGGCAGTGGCATAACCGCCTGTCATATCAATTACCTGTAGAATATTGTTGCCAGTACCACTATTAGTCTCAATGAAAGTATGCTCTACCCCTTTTGAACGTACACAAATATATGGTAAACGTTTTCCTTCATAGTTATCAAAATGAATGTTTGTGCCATTTTGCAGGTATTGAACAAGCTCGGTCGGTATATGTTTTCCGTCCTGAAGCAATAATAAAATCTTATTAATAATATCTTCAGGCATTGTTTAATGACCATTGTTTTTAAGTGAATCAATGAGTTGGGCAAGGCAGCGGATGGTAGAAAAATGCTCGCTCGTGAAGTTTTCATCTGAGATTTTGACTCCAAATTTTTTCTCGCATAAGACACGCAGTTCAATAAATCCTAACGAATCTAATCCAATAATACTTTGCAATCCGTCATCAATATTAATTTTATCTTCTGGAGTTTCTATAAATAATTCATTTATTAGGAGTTTTTTTATTATGTCTTGAGTTATTTCCAAGTTATTAAATATAAATAATCTTACAAAAAATACGATAAATTTCTTAGTTTAATCTACTAATCAGTGTTTCTTTGTCAATGGTTCCTTCAAAATTAATTATCTTCATGCATTTTTCCATCATAAATTTTATTGCCCTATCACAAAGATTCTTTTCTTCCTCTTTTTCTTGTCCAACAGGTAATAAAGTCAATTTATCCGATTCCTCAATCTGATAAAGAAAATCATTACTTTTCAAATAAAATCTGCCGAAATTTTTGCAATATTCACCCGCTTCGTTTTGGAATCTAGAGACATCTATTAAATAAGAAGTTATTTGGGGATAGGAAAAATAATTTTCACCAAACTCTATCAAAGTTTTTAAATGCTTATCATCGTTAATTATTTCTTTATCTATAAGAATATATCTAACTACTTTTATTCCAAAATCTCGAAGTTTTTTGAACCAGTCTTTTAAACTTATTAGAAGTTCAAAATCTTTATCGGTTGTTAATTTCAAAATCACATCAAATTTGTCAACATTTTCTAAGCCGTCTAGTTTTTCAACTGTCATAATTTGTAAACCAAAATATTCTGCCATATAATCTGCATCTGATATCCCGTTCTTAATCACTTCCTTTATAGTATTAATAATTTTGTCTATACCCTTTTTAATTTTTTTTCTTTTTTCAGCGTCATTTGTTGTATCGTAGGTTCTGTTGCATAAATATCTATAGAGAATAACAATATATTGAAATAAATCATTTGCAAATTTCAAATTATCTTCGCTGTGCTTTTGCAAATTTAAATATGCTCCTATAAAATCTCTTAAAAGTTTATCATTACCTTCCAGCCCAACATGAGAAAAATAATGTATTAAAAGATCTTTCTCTTCGTAAACTTTGCTTAGTAAAATTATTCGGTCTATTGATGGATTCGAAATTCGCCCTTGCTCTAACGCCGAAACATAAGATGGTGTTAACACTATTTCGCTAGAATACATTTTTGACTTCTCTTCAACTTGAGAAAAGCTCAATTCTTTCTGTTTCTCTCTTATTTCCTTAATGTGTTGACCAAAAGTTGAAACGCTCACTATACGACCTCATTTGTTAAAATAATATTTTATTCAAATTTAAATATAATAAAAAATCTTTACGAGAAAAAGGGGAAGATATGGATGCTACACTTTAATATTGTGATACTACAATAGCTAGAATATAAACTATTGCCTTGACAAGAGTTTATATTTTAATTATATTACAGTGTGAATTAATTAAATAACAATGTAATATTGTAATAATAAAATTTATGTTTATTCAATCAAAATATATTATTATTTAAAATAAAAGGGTTCTAAGATGAGAACGACATCTTAAAACCCGGGCAATAATCAAAGCTATTAGTCAGCCTTGAATATGGCTAAACTCATGATATCACAGATTCTTATTTTCCGTAAAGCCACTAATAGTTATTAAGCCTGGAGCAAAAGCTGCCTTCTTTTAAGAACCTTCATTAACCGAAAGAACATTTTCACCGATCACATTAATTTTATCTAATTATCAATCATAATCATCGGAGATCAATATGAGAGATACTACTACAATTAAAATAACAAGCCGCTTTGCAGAAGATAAAATCCGGTTCAAAGAACCAAGAGAACTAGGATTGAACGTTTCACTTTCATTTAACGATGTAAATCGAATTTGGAGTTCCCTTAACCGATTTGGGATAAATAATCGGGACCTATTAATTAAAATTAAAAACATTCGAATCCCCAAAGAATCTTTCAGTATAATTCATGAAAAGCTCCCCAAATTTCTCGCATCGGCTTTCAATAAAGATAATGGTATTGAAGAGATAAGCAGTAACGATATCATCAAAGCTATTAATGTACTTATAGATTTTATTATCGGTCGTACAGACGATGTCATCTTTACTATCGGGCTTGGTGCATCTACTACTTACCCAAGTATTCGATTACCGGCTTATATAATACCAGCAATAAAAGTACTTAGGAGCATTTCTGATTGTCGCAAAATAGTGGCAATTCCAAAAGTTCATGTATTCAAGGCAACTTATGCAGGTTATTATGTTAATGGACTTGATTTGGCGTCAGTAAAAGCCATGACAGAAATTACCCTTAACTTATTAAATGAATTTGTTGATACTTTTTACCCCGATGTCAAATCTGCATTTACCTTTGAAAGCGATGTTGATTTCAAGCCAACTCCAATATATTCAAAAATAATGTCTCTTTCCAAAGTCATTACTAGTCTTGCGGGCGTAGAAAATGAATTAGATACTCTTTTACGGATGGGATTTAAGCACGGGGGTGAACAAGGGGCTCTAAATGCATTGTTGTATACAGCATTCCATCCTTTTTATAACCAATCTATTGTTCCGTTAGACATGGATAATGAGGTTTCAGATTTTACATTCACACACCCATATCCTAAATTAATTATTGATTTCGGTGGCTGGCCTCAAAGGACTTTTAACACTGTTATCGATAAACTACGCTCTATTTTGGATCCCGAAAAATATCATATTCCTGCTTTGATAAATTGTATTGTTAAAGCAGGCAAGATACCTGTCTATTACCAGGCGAAAAAGGGAGATATTCTATTGTGTGACTCATGCGCATCTTTGGATGATTTTGTTATGGATCCAATGACCGAAGCAGATTATAAGTTAATATTTGACGAAATTTCAGAAACCGAATATTTACGGTTTATTAGTGAATTTAAAACAAAATATAAAATTTAAACTTATGAAAAAAATAGTTCTATCTTGTATTCAACCAAGCGGGAGTCTGCACCTCGGCAACTGGCTGGGAGCCATTCAGAATTGGGTGGCTATCCAGTCTGATTATGAATGTATCTATGGGTTGGCCGATTTGCATCCTATTACAATTCATCAAGACCCACAAGTTTTAAGACATAACACCGAGGAAATGACACTAGATCTTCTGGCTACCGGAATTGAGCCATCCAACCTTTTTTTTCAATCATGTATACCAGAACACGCGCTACTGTGTTGGGTATTGGGCTGTAATGCCAGCTTCGGTCAGTTGAAGCGTCAAAAGCAGTTCCAGGAAAAATCAAAACTGATTATGGAAACTTCTTCGGACAAGTTCGTTTCCGGGGGACTGTTTTATTATCCTGTACTTCAGGCAGCAGACATTCTTATTTACCATGCTCATTATGTTCCAGTTGGAAAGGATCAAGAGCAACATCTTGAACTAGCTAGAAATGTTGCTGAACGTTTCAACTGTCAATTTGGGATAAGATATTTTGAAGCACCTGAGCCTCTTTTTACTGATGTTCCAAAGCTAATGTCTCTCACTTCCCCGGATAAGAAGATGTCAAAAAGTGCTGGTGATAAGCATTACATCGGGATTTTTGAAAATGATGAAAGTATTATCAGAAAAGTCCGGTCAGCTAAGACTGATTGCGGCGATGGCGGTTCGGCTATTAGCTTGGGTGTTGAAAATCTTTTGACGATCCTTTCCGCAACTGGTTTTACAGATCTCAAGAACCAATTTGCCGAGGAATACACAAGCGGCAAATTGCAATACTCAGTTCTCAAGAATGCAGTTGCAAAGGCTATCATAGAAATGATAACCCCATTCCGAGATAAGAGAAAAATACTTTCAGAGAACAGGGAAAAAGTTATAAATGAAGTAATTGAATCATCAAGAAATATCCAATTAAGAGCCCAAGAAACGGTTCGCGAAGTATGCGAAATTGTTGGTTTATTTTCTCCATTTATAAAAGTTTAATTTATAAACGTCTGTGGCCGAACGGTCAGGCATTGGTCTCCAAAACCAACTACAGGGGTTCGACTCCTCTCAGACGTGCAATTTGTTGGTATTATTTGATATTATAATGTTACCAATTTATTTTTCAGGTTAAGTAATCAATACCGGTGCATCCGATATTCCATCCGGAATAATTGGATTACAGTCCTGCGTAAAAATAACAGCATCGGGATCATTTTTGGTTATATTTTTCATTTCAAGTAAATAATTTTTATTCACTAAAAACTTTGTGAACTGTACCAAATCTGTTTTATACGAATTAATTGTTTTTGTGCTTAAATTTTTCTCAAAAGTACAATGATGTATAAAATCTTGTATTGCGATTTGCAGTGTGTACACTAAAAACTCCTTTTTAATGATTATGTTGAAAAATATTTAAATTCTGAGCTTTAAGTTTATAAATTATCAATACTTTATCAAAGTAATAATTCTGCCAAAGCGTTACTTCATAATACGAAAGGCACTCAGATTTTATTCTAAGTGCCTTATTTTATTGCGGAACCGACGAGACTCGAACTCGCGACCTCCTGAGTGACAGTCTCTTGCAAATATCGTAATTGCAGAAAACTATTCAAAATTGCAGTTTCTATAGTCTTTATAGTCTCTAAAATACCATATATTCCATATAAATCGTAGCCGAATCGTCATTATAAAAGAATGCATCTTATTATCTAAATTATGTAATATTATAGTATTTGGAATAAAAGTATAATTTCACTATATTTGTAATATGGAAGACTTGAATAACAAGGAGTTAGAGGCACTAAAACATATTCGGAATTCCATTGTCCATAATGGCAGTAAACCAACATACAGGAGATTAATGGAACTTTTGAATTACCAGTCACCAAGATCTGTTAACCTGATAATTCGTTCTCTTTCGGAAAAGGGATATTTAGTTAATGATGAATTTGGCAGAGTCCAAGTAAATAATTATCCTGATTATGCTGAAGCCGAAACAGTCGAAATTCCTTTATTGGGAAGTATTGCATGTGGATATCCTAATTTTGCAGAACAGGATATAGAAGAAAGTTTTTGTTTATCAACAATGTTAGCCAAGCCTCCGCATCAGTATTTTATACTGAAAGCCAGGGGCGATTCGATGGAACAAAAAGGGATTCAAGACGGAGATTTAGTTTTAATAAGAAAACAGCCAACAGCACGAAATGGAGAGACTGTTGCCGCTTTAGTTGATCAGGAGTGTACACTAAAGGAATTTTACCGAGAGAAAGATTTTATCATTCTAAAACCGTGTTCCTTAAATACTATCTACAGACCAATAATTCTCACAAGCGACTTCACAATCCTAGGTGTCATGGTATCGATTCTACCTCGATTATAGTTTACTTTTTTACTCTAAAATTTATCCGTCCTCTTTAATAAAGTGGAGGTCATTTTAATGCCCAGTTTTAAAATATTATCTATAGACGGCGGCGGTGTACGTGGTGTATATCCGGCTGCAGTATTGGACTATGTTCAGCAACGGCAACCTGAACCTATACAGGAATACTTTGACTTGATCGTAGGAACATCTACGGGTGCCATAATCGCCCTCGCTCTTGCATTGGGAATAAGCACTAGCGAGATATTGAATTTATACAAAAACAGATCTACTTCTATTTTCAGAAAAAAAAGCCTTAGTTATATTAATCAAGGAATCATTATGCCGAAGTATTCAAATGCATACCTTCTTAATGAATTAAAAGATTTATTTAAAGAAGCAATTATTAATGACTGCAATGTGAGGGTATGCATTCCTACAATTGATATAGTGAACGGAAAGACTATAGTTCGTAAAACTCGTCATCTGGAAGAATATCAACACGATTTTGTATTGCCTGTTTGGCAGGTTGCAGCTGAATCAAGCGCCGCACCGATTTATCTGCCCGCTTTCGAAGATGAAAATTCATGCCAATATATTGACGGAGGACTTTGGGCAAACAATCCGGCAATGGTCGGAGTAGCAGAAGCTTTAAAGATTGGTCATTCTCTAGAAGATATTAAAGTGTTATCAATCGGGACCGGGTTCAAACCGTTTTTTAAAGATGGATGGAAAACAAAATGGCTTGGTTTAATCGGATATAGAACTACTCTCGTTGATATTACTTTTCAAACTCAATCCCAAGGGGTACATAACACCGTCACTTATTTACTAAAAGATGGTAATTACCTCAGAATTGATAAAATATTACCGAAGGCAAAGAAATGGAAATTCTTTAGCAAGTTTGGTTTGGATGATACTGGCAGTATCAATACGCTTATCGGCTTTGCCAATAATGAAGCTAAGGAAAATATAAGTAAAATACAAAAAGTTTTTTTACAAACTAAAGTATCGGCATTTACACCGATACCGTTAATAAAATCGGAGGTACCTATATGAATCTTACAACTGGATTCAATAAATTCCTTGAAAAGGTCAATTTAGACAAGACAAGGATCGATAGATTAATTTCAGCTCACAAAGAATTACGAGAAGCATTGAGAGCAAATGATGAAATTAAGAAATATTACAAGAATGACTACCTACAAGGATCCTATGCCTTGAAACTCGGCATAAAGCCCATTTCAAGAGGAGAATATGATGTAGATATTATTCTCGAACTCGACCTGAAAAACTCTGATGGAAATTATATTATGGATGGTAGTCAAGTCTTTTATTGGCTTTACGAAATATTGAGTAAGATGCCAGCTTATAGAGACAAGGTTGAATATCCAACAAAGAAAAGAGCTATCAGAATAAAATATGCGAAAGACCTTAGACTTGATATATCGCCAGTTCATTTCAAGAACGAAAAAGATCCGGTAGAGATAGTTCCTGACTGGAAGCTTACAAACCCGAGAGGATTCAAACAGTATTGTATTGATACTAACAAGGCTTCATTTAACCAGTTTTATTATGTTACCCGGTTACTGAAATATTTACGTGACATTCAATTAGGTTCAGGAAGCCATCCAAAGTCTATATTGCTTACAACACTAATCTCGAAGCATATATCAACGAAAGAAGGTATAACCTTGAACCAAGCTCTAGTATTGACGATGGAAAGCCTTAATAAATATTTACAAGGATTAGATGATGTCCCTGAGGTTTGCAATCCATCATTAAAATCTGAGAACCTTTCAGAGCATTGGTCTTATGGTTATTTCTACGACTTCAAGAATATGTTCGATAATGCAACCAAGAAAGCAAGAGAAGCTTACAACGAAAAGGATGAGCAGAAGACTATAGAGTTGCTTAACTCTGATGATCTTTTCAAAGGCAATTTCCCTGTTACGTTGTATGAAGCAGAGATAAAGAAGGCTATGGATTTATCTGAATCTATAAAAGCTAATAAGATTGGAGTTACAGCGACTGGCGTCCTATCATCAGTAAAAAGCCAAATCGTATCAAATGTACCACCTAATCTTGGTTCGCACGGAGACTTTGAATGAGAAAAAAAAGAGGAATAATAAAGGCACAACCATATAAATATGAACTGCAGGTTGGCAACATGCGTGCTAAATTGCCTCAATTTACAGCAAAGAAGACGCCTGAAGGTTATGACTTCATCGGAGTACTCAATCCAAGAGGCACAGAGTATAAAGTGCAGATTAAATACAGAAAAAATAACCATCCGGTTGTCTTTGTTCTTAATCCTGTAATTACGACTAACAAGCATAGATATACAGACGGCTCACTTTGTATATATAAGCAACCGGAATTCAGGTGGAGGGAGGATTTATTGGTTTGCAATTACATCGTACCTCTTACTTGCATGTGGCTTCATTTTTATGAACTGTATCTAGAACATGGTAGATGGTTTGGTCCCGAAGCAGAGCATGATAGCGGCTCTGATATACGAAAAAAACGTATTGAAATGCCAGAAGAATAAGACAAAAGATCTGGGTCCGTTATTAAAAAAGACCTGTTTTTCGTTTCCCATTTTTTTGTTAAATACAAACTTATCCATAAAATAAGTTAGATGAAATAACTAGTAGCCCTGTTTTTTTAAACTAAATAATGAAAGGATTAGCAAAAAATGGCTAATAAAAAAGTATGGGTATCCCCCTCCGGCAATGACTGGAAGGTGACCAAAGAAGGAAATTCAAGAGCTTCTGTTATAACAGATACAAAAAAAGAAGCAATTGAAAAAGCAATACCGATAGCAAAAAAGGAACATTCCGAAGTAATTATCCAGAAAAAAAATGGACAAATCCAAGATCGGGATAGTTATGGGAATGAATCAAAAGCAAAAGATACAAAACATTAATTTATCTGGGGTTGCAAGGACAGCAACCCCGGTGATTTTAAAATTACAATAAGGAGCTTTTTATGCAAAAGTGGCAAAAAAATTTCAGAAGAATACCTAACAATATTAATGTGAAAGTTGGAAATCTTCAAACAAATGATTTAACAGTTTCCTGCTCTAAATCCATTCCTGCCAACGACATAAGGAATGGCGTTTACGAACATATCGGCATTAGATTTGATTCTGTTGATGAACTTGAAATTGATCAGCCGGAATTCGTTCCAGCGGCTGAAAACGGCAGATATTCACTGAAGAATGCACAGGGTTATGAAATTATTCATGCGGAATTACCTAAAGTAACGAGAACTTTTAGTTGGGATGTCCCTAATTGGGGCGATTCTTGGAATGGTACTCACGAAGTGTCTATTGACCGTCAAGTATATCAAAGAACTTGGATGCCACCAAAACTTGTTTCGTTGCAGATTGAAATGTTAAATTTTAACAACCAAAACAACAGATATACATTCAGGTTTGTGTTGAGAGAAGTTCTGAACAGGACAGATTCAGCTTTCTTGGATGATTTATCTTTTAATCTTAATTTATTGCAGGAAAATGTCGGGGCTGTCGATGTGTATCCAAGTACTGCAACAAGAGCCGATTATATTGCTACTTTGGCAGTAAACTGGGAAATATTGCCGCCTGGAAACAGGGATGAAATAATCAATACGATAATAGGAAGATTCAGGAATCCATCACCAGAGATCAGAACAGCAATTCAGGAAAGGTATGATTTATTGGCAGGATTAAAACCGATAAACTGGATTAATGGAACCAACGGATTTATTAATTACTTCGGTGCACAGTTCAGAGATAATCTTGTAGTGTTTGAAAATCTTAAATATGGAAACGCAATCTATGTAATGTTTGATGATTGGCAAAACTTAAGCCAATTGTCGAGAATTGATTTATTGAGAGACAACAAAATCGGGTTTAGAAGAATAGTTCATGGCAAAGGTTGGCAAGCAACACTAATAGGCTATGTTAGAGGTATGCTGCAATCTGGACATTAAAATTCTATAAAATTCATAGCTAGGTCGTTGCGATAATTTGATTGAATGCCACAAAATTATTTTAGGTAAGTAAATATTTCATAACCTAAAAGCAAATTTTAAATATTAAAAAACTAAAACCGCATCTACTAATAAAATAGAAGCTGACCTTTTCGGACAGCCTCTTAGTTTTTTTAGTAACAGATTTGAATTTCTTAACTACAATTTGTAGATAAAATCTTAGAAGCAATCAATGGAATTGTTATAAAATATTCTAAAATTAGATTCTTTTATTTTTTTACGTTCGATTATTTTTAATAATTTTTAGTAAAAAGTATCCTTTTGTTTTTGTATCTCATCCCAGGTCATTCCATGATGTTTTAAAGCATATTGATTACGCTGTCGTTCCCACTCTTTTCCGCGAAATCTAATTTTTGGTCTTATGCCTTTAAACCAAAGATCGCATCGTTTAGTAAATGGAACAACTGAGCTATATGAATACCCTTCAGGTATAAATTCTTGAGTTATGAAAGAACTTATAAATATATACAAAATTCTACCAAATATTTTTATCATTATTATCCCCTATATTTTTAATTGAAAAATATTGATTATATTTTGATAATCAATTCTTATTGTTATTAGGATATATGATATTTGGAAGTGTGTCAACAGTTGTCAAAAATGAAATATTTTATATCGATTTACAAAGTATTTCTAAATACTCTAATCTAATGAATATAGGAATTATATAACTTTGTAAGTTTTTATTTTGGCAGTTTAAAATATTTCACTACATTAATAAACAAAGCTAAGAAAGAAACTAATAAAGATAAGAAGGAAATAAGAAGAATGAAATATTTACTATTTCTTATAGCAATATATTGTACATACTTTAATTTTGAATCAATGTGATTTGTTTTTTTTAAATAAGCAAAACATACGAAGCATACCCCAAATAATTTCGGATACGTACATAAAGTTTTATTCTTAATTTCCTCTTTGAAAATGCAGTTAGATCTCATAATTAAATACTTTATATTTTAAAAATTTATACCTGTTTATTTTCTTTTTTTTAAATTTAAATAAAGAGCAAATAGACATTTCTTTAATTAATTTTAACAATAAATTTGAAGTTGTAATTATATTATTATTTCTTTGATATTTCAGAGGAAATCTTAAAATAAACATTGTATAAAAAATACTCTTTTTTACAAATAGTACTTTTGTTTTTTGGGTATCAAATTTTTCTCTTAACAAAATAATAATATCACGTTTTATCATTTCGACCATTTTGTTTGTATACTGGTTTTTTCTAAGTAATATGACCTATTAGATTTTGCTAATTTTTTATTATTTCTATATACTGTATAATATTTTTCATTGGTTAATATATCCTCAATATAACTTTTACCTTTTTCTGTTATAATATATCGTTCGCAAAATATTGGCAGCATTTCTGCATTGCTCTTCATGTATACAAATTCTGGTCTTATTAATGTATAAGGTGGATTCTCGAGAATGTCGATTGCTTTCTCAGACTGTATTTTTGTAATTCCATAATCTTCCAAAAATTCTTTAAATTTTTCATCTATCAAATCATTAAAATAGAAATATTCAATTATATTTTGAAGAATAGAATTATTATTTTGTTTATCTTTTTTTTCCAACTGTTTTGTCCAGAACCAAATCAACTAGAATATCATCATATTCCGAATCAGACATTAATTTTATAAAAGAGGTATAAAAATCATTATTAAAAGAGGGTTCTTCTCGCTCAATTTCGTATCTTAAGATTAATCCGAATATCTTTTCAATATTACGAATATTTTGATAAGTAATATTATTTAATTTAGTATAGAATACGGATTCAAATGGCAAATTTTCAATTTCATCATTATCATTTATAGTAATTTTTTTAGAACGGATTAATTTTTTTATTAGTCCATCCTAACTAGTGTTTGAACAATTTTACCATTTACATCATACACGATTAGTGTTACGAAATTATTGAATGGAATATTATAACCAATTGTCGTAGTTGGGTTAAACGGATTCGGGTAATTTTGCTTTAATGTAAATTGATTCGGCACAATCACAGAATTTAAGTAATCACCATCACCTGGACGAGTTGTAAATGAAAATGGTTCGGAAAAAGGACCATAGTCATCCATAGTACAATCATCTTCATATAAAGAAGCAACCCGCCAATAGTAAGTTGTATTATAAGATAATGGATCGGGCACATAAAAGGATTTTGTAGCGCTAGCGCCCTCTACTGCTATACTGCCGAAATTAGGATCAGTACTTACTTGAATATGGTAACAATTAACACCGGCTGAGTACCATTGTAACGTTGGATAAATTGTTACGTTTATCGAGTTATCTGGTGGGTCCCATAGCTCTGGAGGATCTTGAGCTTTTAGTGAAGGACTTAAAACTAACATTGACAGAATTATTACCTACAATTTAAGATTTTTTTTCATGATAATTTCTACTTTCTAAAATTTTAGTTGTTAAAATGTTTTGAAAAATAAAATCTAAAACGCCTGTATGTTGGCACAATAGGTTATTGAGTCTTAACTTAACGACAGCATTAAAGCTAAAGGTTGCAGATTATTTATAAGAAATTTATGAATTATCGGAAATGTATCAATATTATAAATTATTATTCTCGCCAAAATAAATGATTCCTTCTATACATTAAGTGGTGAACGAAACCACAGATATTACATGATTACATAAATTGGGATTATTCAAAAAATACAACCAATTATACAAATATTTTTTTGAATTTAAAATTGTTCACAAGGTTTTATTTTATTATTGCAACATATAATGTGGCAACAAAATATATAGTAGCAACAAGGTATATGTAATTGTTTTTGCCAAATACAAATAAATATAATTGACTAAAACATAGATTGTCAATATAGTGGCAACACCAAGCAAAATTTGTCTTTAGTGATATTTCAAATAAATGCGTAATTTTCAATATGATTTTATCTTCAAAAAAATATGAATTTGATAATAAAATAATATTTTTGTTTCATTCTTTTCATTATACACTTTTTTAAAATCTATAAACCATCGAGCTATGAAGATTTTAATTTTCATAAAAACGTCTCTCTTACTTGCTTTCATTGCACTGTTTTTCAGTTTCGATTTTTCTTACAACTGCTTTGAAGCATTTCTGTCTTTATCAAAGCACGACTGCCATCAGGAATACAGGTGGAAAGTAAAATTAATGGAAGATGAAGATGCCCCAAATGTCATGTTAAAACCCACAAAAAAATATACAAAAATTTCAGATTTGCAAGATATTGAATATTTTTATCCTAAGTTTCAGAGCAATCGATACACTGAAGAGTTTTTGACAGTAATGTTTAAGTTCCGCATTAAAGAATATAAAGAAGAAAATGGTACGAAAGGCGATAATGATTACCATGTTGTTCTTCAAGATATTTATTTATGAGTGTGGAGGTTTATTCGAATCAAACTTTAATATACAAAATATTGTTGTGAAAGCTTTTAAATAAATTAAATCTATCAATTCAAACTGTTAAGGAGAAAAAAATGATTTATATTCTTAAATACGAATTTCCTAGAGTATCTTTAAAGGTTCATCTGCAAATAAAAAAATTAATTGAAGGTTATTTTAAAAATTATCAGTGTCATATAATGCGCACGACATTTCTAATTAAATCGGAATACACCGTAAGAACGATACAAGTTATTTTTAATCTAATATGCGAATCCTGTGGAGTTGATATTGTCGAATTCGAATATTTTATAAGCCCTTTAATTAACAATAGAGTAAGGATGAAGTATAATCTTGATGAACGTTCTGAAAAGTGGATTCAAGCAAATCTTGATTATAAATTAATTATTTATCTTAGACCTAACGTTATAGGTATTAAAAAGAAAATTGATGGTTTACTAAAAAAAAAATTTAAAATTTGATTCATAGAAAGGAACTAGTGAAATGAAACTCCATTTCAATATCATTTCGATAGTTATTCTAATACTGTCAACTTTATTCTTTTCATGCACCAAAAAATCTAGTGATGAATACATTATTGGTGTAGCAGTGCCATTTTCAGGGCAAGAAGGTGCAGCTACTTATGGAAAAAATATTAAGCAGGCTTGTGAATTGGCAGCGGATGAGATAAACAAAACTGGTGGCATATCAGGGAGGAAAATAAAGTTAGTATATGAGGATACAAAACTTATCCCGTCAATCTCCGTAGACGCAGTTACTAAGCTATCAACTGTTGATAGGGTAGATATAATAATTGGTGATGTTGCCAGTTCCAGCACAATTGCTTGTTCGAAAGTTGTAGAACAATATAAGACGATTTTGATTTCACCCGCCTCAACAAGCCATGAAATAAGCGGAATTAGTAAGTATGTGTTTAGAACAATAGCACCAGATACTTATGAAGGAGAGGCTATGGCGGAATTCTGTAAGAATAAGGGTTATAGAAAAGTAGCAATATGTTACGTTGATAATGCGGGTACAAAAGGTCCTGCTTTAATTTTCAAAAAGAAGTATGAAGAATTTGGTTTAGAAGTTCCTACATTTGAAGTATTATCTCAAGGGAGTACTGATGCTAGAACACAAATGACAAAACTTATCTCTTCTAAACCAGACGCGGTATATCTATTGGGATATGCACTTGAACTAGGTACTATGATAAAACAGTTTCGTGAACAAGATAAATTATTACCGATTTTTTCTTTTCAGGTTATGGAAGAACCTAAAGTTCGAGAAATAGCTGGCTTGAGTGCAGAGGGAGTTATTTTTACTACTCCAACAATCTATGAAGATTTAGCTTCAGGAAAATCCAGGAATTTCATTGAAAAATATAAAGCAGTGTATACCGACCCTCCGGGAATTTTTTCGGCGAATGCTTATGATGCCATATATATAATAAAATATTGTATTGATAAGGTTGGTTTTGACAAAGAAAAAATAAGGTCAGAATTATCACAAATCAGTAATTTCGAAGGCGCATCCGGAAATTTCAGTATAAATAAAAATGGAGATTCAGATCAGAAACCTTTTTTAATGATAGTTAGGGAAGGGAAAATCGTAAAGTATTAACTTTTATGAATTATCAGATTTTTTTAAATGCATTAGCTACGTCAATTGGCTACAGTGTATTTTCGTTAGCCTTATATGGTCAATTCACTTATTTGAGAATGATAAGCATATCATTGGTAACCTCCGTTATTGCTGGTGCTTACGGATGCAATTATGCATACCTGATGACGAACAACCCAACAATATCCATACTTTGTGGTGTCATCTGTGGAATTATACTTGGGTTCTGCGGGGCTTTTTTACATATTAAGATTGGTAGAGAAAAAGAGGTTATGGGACTTCTTGGAAGTTTTGGTTACTTTGTTATTATTCAAGGTCTTATAACAATTATTACAGGCGGCGGAATAGAGGCTTTTAAATTCATACCACCTGTATCATCAAATATGCTTTGCTCTTTCACATATCCGGAATGGTTATTATTCGGATTAATAATTTCAGTGTTGTTAAATGTACTTTATATCATTTTCCAAAAATTTTTTAGTTTAAGCACTAAAGCAATAGCAACTGGCGATAACTATGAATTGTCAAAACTACTAAATCTTAATCCAAGGAAAATCGAAATTAATATTCAATTATTATGCGGAGGAATAGCTGGTATATCTGGTATTATAATTGCCTTTGATAAAGGATTACATCCAGATTTGGGATATGATATAATTTTAAAAGCTTTTGCGATTTTAATAGTTACAGGATTAAATATTTATCTCCTATTTTTTTGGAGTTTTTTTCTCGCTTTAATAGAAAGCATTGCAACATATTTATTTGATGGCCAAATCGGGCAAGCGGTAGGCCTATCAATTGTTGTGCTAATTGTATTAATAACCATTTTAAATAAAAATATTCAGATATCAAGAATGAAAGTTAAACTTAAAGAGCAAGTACTAAGTGTTTAATTATTTAATTGTAGTTGTTTTGTTTTGGTGTATAGGAATGGTCCTAACGTTAAGTGCCTTTTTTGTATTTAAATCAGATAATAAGTTCTTTCTGATGACTGGCTCTATTGCTTCAATGTCAGGATATTATTTTATTATTTTATCAAATAACAATGTTTCATTGCTCTATATATTATTTAGTTTGTTTCCTATCGCAATTATTTTGTCAATAGTCATATTACATATATCAAGATACACATCACAATTTCAGTTCATTTTAGTAACACTTGCGTTAATTGAAATGGTGAAGAGATTCGAATTTCATTTTGATCGAATTACCGGGGGATCATATGGTGTTAGGTTAAGTACGTTATCCTTTGATTCGATTTATTTAAAGATTTTTTTAATATTATTTGTTTTTGCTTTAGTTTATTTCATAAACCGTATAAATTATACTAGAATTGGCTATCTATGGGAAATAACTGGCTTAACACCATTAGGTGCACAATCCATAGGGATTAACATTAATAAAATCTTTCTAATCTCTGCTTTGGCTTCTGGATTTTTTTCATGTTTAGGAGGCTTAATTTATATTATTTCTTATGGATACCTTCATCCCAATGATTTATCAAATGATTTAGGTCTTATGGCTCTTTCTGCCGCAATAATTTTAAGAGGAAGAAATTTTCTTGTTAAATTTACTTTATCAACTTTTGTCCTGTTTGCATTTAGAGAAATATTGAGATTCGCTGATATTGGAAATACGGTTAGATTCGCAGTATATGATTTAATATTAGGAATATTCCTAGTTTTTATCTCAATCAAATTTAATAATACTTTAATTGAAAAAAGAAATAATTAAAGTAACTAATCTTATTGCTTTTTTTGGTGATAGATTACTTAATAGACCAATTTCGTTTTCTGCTAAAAAAGGTGAATCCGTAATGTTATACGGAAAAAATGGGATTGGTAAATCTAGCTTAATTAATGTTATGATTGGTCAAGTCACATCGTATACAGGAAATGTTTTTTTATATTCCCAAAAACCACAAAGAAACAAATTTTATATTTTATACAATGCAGGAGTAAGATATGTACCACAAAATCCTATTTTGCCGATGTCTTTTCCCATTGAGGAATACTTTAAATTTTTTAGAAATGTTTCATTTATTGACAAAGTAAAAACTTTCATCAGTAAGGCTGGGATCAAGAAGGAAAGTTTAATTGCAGAGTTGTCATATGGGCAAAAAAGAATTGTTGAAATTATTTTAGCATTATATTCTAATCCTTCCTGTATTATTGTTGATGAATTAAGTTCCGGCATAAATGAAAAAAATCTTGATTTTTTTTATAGTGAACTGAACGCTTTTCTAAAAGCTGGAGGAATCATTTTAACTTCAGGGCATAATAAAAACGAATATTTAATCAATAATACAGATGTTCAATTATTACAGTTTATTGAATGAGTAGCATAATTAATATTAAAAGCGGGATAATTAGTTATGGTAAGTCCCCAGTTTTAGAAGTTACAGATATAAACATTAATGAAGGAAAACTTTATCAAATAAGAGGAGATAATGGTTCCGGTAAATCAAGTTTCTTTAGATGTATTTTAAATTATAAAACCAATTTTACGGGTAGTATTTTTTTAAAAAACCAATTAATAAACAACTTAACCACTGAAGAAATTTTATCAAAGGGTATTCGTTTAGTTCCGCAAGAGAGAAATGTCTTTGATAGATTAACAATTGAAGAACATATTAAAGTTATATATAAGGGGAATAATTTTAGTTTCGAAAATCGAGGAATTATAAATTACTTAGGTCCTTCAAAGCAAAAAGGTTTACATCTAAGCGGTGGACAAGCAAAATTATTAATAACAACGTTTGTTTTATCACAGCAGCCTTTTGTATTATTGCTTGATGAACCATTTGCCGGACTTGATCCAAACGCTCAGAAACTTTTAGAAGTATTGCTTCAATCTTTGTTATTAAAAAATATATGTATCATTATATCTGATCATACAAATTATAGCATTAAATATCACGAGAAATACAAAATTATTAATAATAAATTTTTCTATAAATTAATAAAAGATGAATGATTTAAAATTTAATATTTTACATCTAAGTGATTTGCATTTTTCAGATATAGAGCAAAGACCAAGCAAACAAGTCAAAGAAAAATTCAAAACTTTTGTAAATCGTTACTTAAGTAATAATAAAATTGATATTGTAATTTGTTCAGGTGACGTTTGTTCAAAAAATCATTTAGAATCTCTTAAAACAGGTTTAGTTTTTTTAAGAAGTTTGGTAAATACTAATGTTCCTATTGTTTACATACCCGGTAACCATGACATTAAAAGACCCGATAATATTTTATTATATAATGATACATGGGAAGATAAGAAATATTCCATTTTTTGTAATTATTTAAAGCAAACTGATATAAATGCAATTAGACCACTTTTGCTTAAAAATGAATTAGAAGACGCCTATCTAGCAAGGATTTTGAATAAAATAAGTATTTCTGAAGGAACAAATATCATATTTCGTGAATCACCTTTCTATTGGGATGTTGAGAAAGGGATATTTATTTATGCTTTTTCCTCGATAAATTATTGTGGTGAGCTTTTCATCCCTCAGGGATATAGTTATGATCAAATAAAACATTTGTATAAGGAGAGAAATAGAGTAGAAAACTTGGAAAAAATAATCCAGGAAATTATTAAACCAGAACAGGAACAAAAAGAGAAAGCAGCTTCTAAAATAGCTTTAGAGACCTTATTAAAAAGAGCATTCCAGAGAGATATTCCTTTTGTTGCGATAGAGCAACTTGACAATGTACAAAAAATATTTAATACGATTTGTAAAAGTAAATTTTCAAAGCAGTTCGAAACTGCTTTGAAAATTGCCGTATTTCATCATCCCTTGGGCGGAGAATTTGACAATTTTACAGAATTTCCTTCAATTGTAAATAGTATAGAAGTAAGGAAGGTATTAAATGAAAACGGTTTTTTAGTTTTATTGCATGGTCATATTCATATAGACAAGACAATTACTGACCACGGTAGTTGGACATTTGGGTCTAATTTAGATAAAGATTCAATAGGTGAAATTATTACGATTTCCGCGCCTGGATCAAATACATCTGGTCCCACAACTGATATTATTCAAATACTCGAGATTAAGCCGATTGAGATTACACATAAAAGAAATATTGGCAAGGAGTTATCATTAAGAAATATCAAAAAAGGTAACATAGCAAAACCAGTTAAATTGTTCTCTATTGATAATGAGGGTTCGATACGGTGGATAAATCATAAATATGATATGCTTTCTAGAAAACAGAGTATATACAGCAGTTATAATAAAGCATTTAAGAAAACAGAAAAAAATTTATTCTTGAATAATAATTGCAAAGGATACAAAGATGTAAATGATTTTTTTGAAAAATTTTTTGAATTCATAAAAGAGTATTCTAAGGGTGACCATGGTGTTGATCAAAACTGGAAAACAGAAATTATTGGGGATTTTAATAAAGCCAAAGCCCTTTATTTTATAGATACATTAGGTGCTGCTTCTTGGGCACGTTCAGCACTAAGTACATATTTGATCGACCAAGTTCAAATTTATAACAATAGAAATAACAAGCTTTTGTTTAATGAAAAACAAAAATGGAATTATACACCTCCAGTTAATAAAGCAATAAGAAATACTTATTCAACTTTGGAAATGCACATTAACGGCAGCCAATCGACACTTTTGAAGTTGGATATTTGCAGGATTCTTATTTGGAATCGTGAGGATCTGAAAAGTATATCTGGTGAAATTCTTTTGAATTTGCATAAAACCTTTAAGATTCCATTATTTTTTATTGACAAAAGAAAACAAGAAAAAAATATTGTAAAACTACCAGAAAAGCATGAATACCATTTAGTATTTTATACACATAACATTTCTAGAAAAACCAACCCAAATGATTTTAAATGCATCTCTCGTGTTTCCCAAAACGAAAGAGTAAATATAACGATAGATAGGGAGAAAATTTTCATGTTGTCCAGGTATCTCGATATTTTGGAAGGTCAAGATTTAGAATCTTTAAATTAGATGAGAAGTCTATTTATAAATACACCTCATTATGATACGGATTCTTTCTTAGGAACTCCTACAAGCATACACTATGCAACTGCACTTTTAACCAATAATACAAATTTTATTAAAGATGGAACAATCAATTTTTTTGAACCTTTAACACAAAATGATTATTACTCTAATTTGGAGTTTTATTCTATAAATAAGATTTATGATATCTATGCTTTCAGCTCCACTTCTCATTCACATTGGATTGCATTAAAAGGTGCAACAATAGTAAAAAAACATCAACCTTCATCAATTATTATTTTTGGAGGACCTCATGAAGATGAATTAATTAAAGCAGGTTTATCAGAGCAAACTATCCACAAATGGAGAGAATTTGTGGATGTTGTTGTTAAAGGCGATGGTGAATTTGCATTGGAATGGGTACTATCTAATCTCCAAACTAATTGTGTGTTAGATCACCTATATGAAATATCTTCTCGAATTAATAAAATACCCGGTAAAGGATTCATAGATTTGAAATCAACTGACAATAATATCTATTCTTTTAGATTATCCGGAAGCAAGTTAGATTTAAATAAGCTTCCTTTTATAAACTGGAATTTTGTTGCAGAAAATAATTTTTATAATTACCCGATTTTTAAAGAGAAGAATAACAAAGTTAAAAAAACTGCGCAATTAATCACACACAGAGGATGCAAAGGTGGTTGTAGATATTGTTCTGAGAGCCAATTATTTAATCAACGCAGTGTAGAAAATGTTATTCAAGAAATTAAAACTTTGATAATTAAATATGATGTTAAAGCAATTTTTTTTGATGACAGTACTTTTACGGATGATAGGAAATACACAGTTAGTTTATGCAACGAATTGATAAAACTAAATATAGAATGGGGTTGCTTAACAAGATTTGATAAAGTGGATACTGAGTTATTAAAATTGATGAAAGAAAGTGGATGTTCCTATATTTACTTTGGTTTAGAGCAATATGATAATGATATCTTAAACAAGATTGGGAAAAGATTGGATACAAATAAAATTGACGAGGCAATACATCTTTGTTTTCTTTTCGATATTAGAGTTGGACTATCTTGCTTATTTGGTATTGGGGAAACAAATAAAATTGCAGTTAAAACAATCATGAAGGTTTCGCAATGGATCAGAGAAAAATCAGTAGTGATTGTGAGTATAAGCGCAAATTGCATCCATTTAGGTACAAAGAATATTATAAATGATAAAGACAAATTAAAAGTCACATTTGATCAAGAACCTCCTCACAAAGGGTTTCCATGGATAGCATTTGAAGAAGGTATCTGGCATCATCCAGAACAGTTCAGTGAAAAATATGCTAATTTCTTATTAGAAAAAGTTATACGGAATATCCCCATTGAGAACTTAGCTAGGAAAAAATTACTACTAAATCATGTTAATCAATTAATGTAATGACCCAATCCTCAGAACCAAATTTTAGCAACTAAGTGGACCTTATTTAATCTTGTATCTTAAAATCGATCCCCATTCTTTTAAAAGGCTTTAATATTAGCCTTTTTTGACTAATAATCACTTACCTGGTAAGATAAAAGTTATTTTCTCAGCTCTTTCTTATCACAAAATCTTCTTTCCCTTAGTTTCAGTCCCTCTCTTTTTCCTTAACAATTCAATAATTAAAAAATAAAATTGGAGCATAATAATGTTAACAAAACAAAAAAATCAAAACAATGATTCATGCTTCAAAATTTTGAAGCAAGCAGAGATTATAATCCCTCTAGGGTATGTCCACGGCACCCAGCTTAGTTTACCCCCGCCGAAAAACCTCTTTAAGAATAGTTCGTCATTAACTGATGAAAACTTTAAAAAGGTCAGTTACCGCCTTATACCTGGTAGTAAATATATTGTTAAAACATTCGAAATCATTAAAAAAATATCAGGTGATTCATGCATAGAATTTTTATTAAAGCAGGAGGCGCTCTTTATCAGTGCTCAAGGGATTTCATTATTACAAAAAATTTGTAAAGGGATTTTTCCCAAAAACAAATGGGTATTGTCCTTTGATAAAAAAAGTGCATTATGTAAAGACATAGACGGCGACCACCTTATACCATGCATGAAACGTAGCTTATATAAAACTTGGTTTTTTGACTGCTGCATATATGAGTTGGAACGTGATCCCCGCGAAGATTGTCTACTCTGTGTCTGCAGTAAATAGTACCTTAAACTTGTCCTTCTTAAAAATTACACTTATTAGTATTAAAACAATTTTCTTTAAAAGCAAAAAGAGGCTGTCTTAAAAGGATTGCCTCTTTTTTTAATTATGGACGGTTTCAGTTTTTAAAATATTAGATAACAGGTATGGGATATGATGTTATACTACCAACTTTGGTAGATTATGCTATTGCTATTAGTCCTGTTTCTATTTTAATTTTCTTTATTCCTCTTAAATTATATTTTCTGAGCTTTTTATATTACAAATACAGGTTCTACATCCCAGGTTCGCTTTTTCCAGTATTTTGGTTGAGAAAAACGATACGATTACGAGTATTCGCCGCAAAGGTGTCTATAATGTCTTTTTAGCATGTGAAGCTTTATAGGGAAAAAGATTTACAAAAATAACAGAATGGAAAACAAAGCGGAATTGGGCAACGTTTATCAAAGAAATATCTGATGAATATTATCCAATTGCTAAAAAAATTACACTTGTAATGGATAATCTCAATTGCCATACACCAGCGTCTCAATACGAAGTTTTTGAGCCGATGAATCCAAACGTATCTGGGATCGTTTTGAGTTCATATATACTCCTAAGCATGGAAGCTGGTTAAATATTGCTGAGATTGAGTTAAACGTGCTCTCAATCCAGTGCTTAAAATAAGAATGAGTGATATAAAAAAGGTAAAAAAAGAAGTAACAGCTTGGCAATTAAATCGAAATAATAAAATTCCTCATTCTTATAAATTCTCTTCTGCAAAGAATCTTATAAACGATGGTACAGCTTTTTCGAATGTTTTCCTAATTTTATTAAATTCTTCTTGATTTGCATAGTGTGTGATGATCATACAAGACACTTCATTTTCGGTTGTTTTTGAATCGGGTTTTAAGTTATCAGTTTCGGATAATGTCAACTGAAATGACGGAATATAATAGACTATTAAAAATTTTAGGTTTTGAATATTTTTCAGATACTTCACAATCTCTGAATAAGATTGTTTTATAAAAATAAAATATTTCTCCGTGTTTAGGTCATTTTGGCTTTTTGAAAAATTTCTTAAGGGTGTGAGAAAATCATATGCTTCGTCTTTCAAGCAGATGATTCCGCCCCCAATGGTAGTATTTTCGTAGCCAATGGTAGAATTTATTTGAGTAGCAAGTTTATCTCCAATATGATCTATAATAGTTTTTATATTTTCTCCCTTTATACATTTACAATCTGCCGTTAGTTCGCTATTAAATTTATAATCACAAGTACTTTTTATTTGCTTTTTAATCTTTTGAGGTTTTAAAAACATTATATCCACACCCTTGTTTTTTAAAATAAAATACATGTATATCTCGAAAATATCCGAGAAGAAATTCTGAGACTCTGTAATCTTAACAATATTACTAATTTTATCAAAAATTGCCTCTCTATCATTAGAATCCTCTATGTTACTTAGTCCTTCAATGATACGACAAAATCGGTGTATAGCAGCAAGGTTGTTCAGATCTTCACTCAACCCCTTTATATAACTTCCTTTTTGTTCAATTGTTAATTCATCCCAGTTCTTCTTAACGGTTTTTCCCTCTAAAGAATCAGAATATTTTTTTATTAATTTTATCTGCTTTGCTACAAGCCCAAGATACCCACTCCTTGTATTCAAAATTTTAAGATCTTTATTTAAGTAACTTTGGAGTCTTTGTCTTACCTTTTTAGACATTTTAATCTCAGGTGTACCTACAAGTTCTCCCAAAGCATTATTGAAATTAGTAAGACTTTCAATTTTTATTTCAGGATCTAATATACTCACATTATATGAATTACTATAGATAACTTTATAATCTAGCTTAGGCATGTTTTTTAAATTTTATTTTTTACAAATCAACTAATTAACTACTCCTCTGCTCTAACCCACTTCCTTTCAAATTAGTTATCAACTTGGTAAATTTCTTAATATTTTTAAAAACTAATTCTAATTCATACTGAAAATCTGGAAGAATGTTGATAAATTTATCCTTCTTATTGTAATTAGCAAGAATTTGAGATTGGTTATTGAATACCGGATATCTTAATCTGGTATCAAGTTTATTAACCAGCAATGAAAAAAGTATTAAGGAATTAAAAATCTTGAGTACCAGAAAGTCAATTTTCACTAACACTTCTATCAATTTTATTACTTTATCTCTTTTATTTTGGTTTTCAATCAGATAGTTATGTTCAAGCTGCCTTAGACTAGCATTAAAGGGGTCTAATCTAGATTGCAAATCTTTTAATAATTTATTTCCTTCAATAAGAGCCTCATAGACGACCTTCTTATTTTTTTTTACTATTTCTAAAAGGAAGTTTCAAATTATATGCCTCTATAATTTGATTATATATATCTATGATTAAATTTTTATCGCGTTGAATATCTTGTTTACTCAGAGTTTCTATAGCCTCTTTGTTTTTAACCAATTTGGACAGATATTCTTTCATATCAAAATCACTGAATAATTCGGCTCCCCCTATAACTTGGTCTTTTTCTAACTCAATAAACTTTTTAAAATGGCGAATTTGTTCATCGATTGCATATATAAATAATTTTAATGGTTTATGTCTGATTTTATCAAATAATTCCTGGGGTTTGAATATTTCAAAAAATAGTGCAAAATATTTCACAGCCTTTTCTACTGCCTGTTGAAACATATAAATTGACTGCAAATATAACCTGTTGTCATATAACACTACTGAAGCTATGAGATCATGTTGAGCAATTTTAAATAATTGTTCAGAGTATCCATCCATAATAAAATCTTTATAGCAAATATATTAAAAACATTAAATGATAACAAAGCATTCAGATTTACATAATCAACAGCTTATACAAAATTCAGTTATTTTTTTTAACATTTTTATTTCTCACAAACAATCAAGTTACTTTGTTGCAATGATAAGATAATGAGGAATCTGGCAAATAGAGAATTAAAAATTATCATTTTATGAATGACGATATATATTCTTTTTATATACCAAGAATTATTTACTCCGGATTATCTTTTTGATTAGAGTGTTCATTTTTTACATCATTTGACCTTACTAAGGTAAGTCAAATATTACTATAGTGTGGCTATTACGTCCCTCGTAAACACTGAAGGTTTCCGAAGGACAGCACCCCCTTGGTGACCGCCTCGTAATAATGATTCTCGGACGCTACAACAAGGGGGTGCTGCCCTTGCGGGAGAATAGCCACATAATAAATATATTTTTAATAATGAATATGTATAATAGTGATTGAATAATTGTGATAGTGATAGTGTGTTAATAATAATCATTTCTCCATTTGCTTAAATCTTTTAAAATTTCTTCCTGCGTATACTTCTTATATTTTTTTTATAAGTTTCTTAACTTTTCAAGCCTCTTGTGATAATGATTAACATTACTTCTCGGTTTATAGCCGCTGTCTGTAGTTAATGGCAAAATTCTTACCAAAACAAAATCAACATGGCTTCTGAAATATCGTTCAAAGTCTTTGATCAACTCTTGCATGGGCGTTTGCGTACCGAAAACCACAGCATTAAATACGGGTGTAGACTCTTCAGTTGATTTATGGTAAGCTAACAACATTACAAGGTGTTCAAATATTTCTTCATTTTTTGATTCTATTGCTGTTTGAGTAAAATCTTCATCACTTAATAAATTCTGGTATATAAAAATGTAATGGCTCATGTTAATTGTAATTAAATTGGTTAAGCCAAAAATAAGGTAAAAAACATTATATAGCGATGAACTTATCAAACTAACTGTTTGATACAAAGAATTTAAGCAGATACATAAAAATTACATGACAATGCATATGAGCATGTCATGTAATTTTTGTTTGTATGAACAGCCGAAAACAATTGTTAAATCACTTACTCGATATTGGCGGTGTTGGAACGCTCAATAACTTTTACTCGCCTTTTGCCAAAACCCACAAAGGCGGACTGTTATTCACCCGAAAGCTTTTTAAGTCCTACGCAGAAGACGGTCTAATAGAAAAAATCGAAACGATCGGCAAGCCGGCTAATAAGGCTCACGAAGTCTTTTATTGCCTGACTAAGAAAGGGGCTGACTATATCGGCCGACCGAATGAATACCGCTATAAAAAATACCAGCGATCGCCTTATAACATCATGCATGAGAGCATGAAGTTTGACGTTGCCTTATCTTTTCTTAGATTATTTCCTCACAAGAAATTCACGTTTAGATATGATGCAAGCTTTTACGGAGTACGTCCGGACATTCTCATTCGGGTCGAAAGCTCTAATCCCAAAGAATTAACACGTTTTTTGTTGGTTGAAATCGAGAGAAAAAAGACTATCGACCGGGTATTTCATGAGAAAATAAAACGCTACGAAGAGATGTTTCAAGCCATTACACAAAAAAAATCCCATAACGTAAGCCAGTTTCAAGTCTTAGTTGTCTATACCGATATCTGGTGGGACGTATTTTTGCGGCCCCAAGAATATAACAATCCATCTGTAATAAATCACATCGATTGCATTACCGGTCTACTTAAAAACCTGGTGAACCATTACTGTAAATTCCTACCGCCTGATCGCTACCGCTTCCTGGGTTTTCATAATTTTTACCGGCTCCCTGATGTCGTCTGGCATACGCCGCAAGGCAATCGTGTCGCTTTACTTTTGTAATCAAGAATTGGAACGCGCCTTAAAAAGTACATACATCCGTTTTCAATAAGATGCTATACATCATAAAACGGGTAAAGGATAGATGGGTACTGTCAAGTACTCCAATCAATAATTAGACAAGTTAACATTTATACAAACCATTATTCATACATAATCATAATAATCATATTAGAAAGGAACAATACTCATGTTAGCACGAGTAAAAGAAGTCTTGGATACATTGTTGTCTGAATTCAAAAACGGCACCATTCCCGAAGCCGTCGCCTATGCCATGTTTCCCATTCCCAATATCCCATCGGCGAGTTGGAGCATGTTAAACCGCCTCATGATGTTTTTTCACGGCACTGAAGACGCCCGGGGTTACCGGCAATGGCAGGCCGTCGGCCGGCAGGTGAAAAAAGGATCTCATTCATTCGACATCTTGGTGCCGGTATTTATCAAGCAAAAGAGCGAAACAGCTGATAATGAGATAACCGATGAAAAAACTATCTTAAAAGGCTTTTGCTGCGGCTGTGTCTTTAAAGTCGAAGACACCGAGGGAAAGCCCTTGGATTACCAAAAACTCGTCGTGCCCCAATTTCCCCTTATAGAGAAAGCCAAAGCCCTAGGGGTAGAAATCCACGCTACGGGCGGAAACGACGCCTATAACGGCTACTATGACCCCAGGATGAAGATTATAGCCCTGGCCACGCCTGAGGAAAAGACGTTTTTCCATGAACTGTGCCATGCCGTTGACCACAAACTCAAAGGCACGCTGAAACGGGGTCAGGATCCGGTACAAGAGATAACGGCAGAGTTGGCCGCGCAGGCTTTGTGCCGGATTGTCGGAAAAGACGGCTCTCGTCACTTCGGCAACACGTATCGCTATATCGAGTCCTATGCTAAAGACCTAAGCATTACGCCACAGGCGGCCGTCATACAGGTTCTTTCCGAGGTCGATGCCATACTCAAATACTTGTTGCAAGGCAGGCAGGTGAATAGCGTATGAATGAGATCCTTAAGTGCTTAGAAGCCATCCTACGCCGCGGCTATAGTTCTGAAGCCGTGTTTATAGACTGGCTTGATCTAATACTTTTTACCATGCAGCGAGACGATGAGCATTACTTAGAAATCGTTCGAAGGTATGGCAATGAAGGAAAAACAGGTGAGCGGGTAATCGATTACTTTGCCAAAGCTTTTACTGCTCTTTTAAAGATCATGCAAGAAACAAATGACGACATCTTGGGTGAACTCTACATGCAGTGGAACATGGCAAATAAGTTTAGAGGCCAGTACTTTACGCCTAAGCAAGTGGCTGAGTTTATGGCAAAAGCAATCTCACCCCAAGGTGGGAAAATCTTAGATCCGGCTTGCGGCTCAGGCATCATGCTCATCTCCTGCTTTAAGACCATGACGAACGCCCAGCTGGACGAGGCGGTCTTTTACGGGCAAGACATCGATTTGACCTGTGTTAAGATGTGTGCCTTAAACCTCTTGTTCTTTAATGTTAATGGTGTTGTTGTCTGGGGAGATACGCTAGCATTTGAATGCAAGAAAGCCTATGAGACAAAGAGAAGCATGTATGGCGGCGTATTCCGGGAACTAACCGGCAGACGCTTTGAGGTATTTAAAGAGTCGTACATAGAGTCAGTCAAACAAACGTCTAATCCTTCCAGTACAGTTGAAGAAACAGACGATGAAGCGACGATTGACACGCCGTTTACTCAAGTACCCGCCCTGAAATCTGAACAATTGCCACTTTTTTAATCATTACTACATTCTAAAAAGCACATTTTAAAAACATTCAAACAAAAAGAAAGGAGGCTAAACGTGAATGGCAAAGGCTTATACAGCCCGAAAATTAAAGACGACCTAATCCCCATTATTTACAAAAAAGGCAAAATCCAAAAAAAGCCTATGACCGATGTGGTTGATGACATACTTCGCCAATCGCTTCTTAATGAAACAGACGACGAAAGCAGTTACATCTGCTGTAGTTGCTTACACGAAGTGAGTGTCGTCGACGGAAATACTGCTTATTGTGACTACTGTCAATGTTCCGTTTTCTGTGATAAAGCATAGCTCTTATGAAATAAATTAAGCTATCCTACCGGGTAGCTTTTATTTATAAATCAGGATTAATTTTGATTTCTCTTAAGTATTTTATAACTAAAAACTAATGTGAAATCCGCAGATTGATAATTTGTTCAATAATATTAAATATAGCGTTAAACTCTGTAAAATCGAAATTAGTATAGTTGTCTTGTTGATTCAAAACTGCTTCTGCAAAGTCATTTTTAGATAATGCAAAGCTATGATTGTCGCGATCATACACAGCACTGTCAATGATTCCTATTTTATGTTCGTCGATTTTGTTACGTTCAGCACAATGCAATGGGTGCGAGATATGGTTCCCTGTTTTTTTATGAAACTCGGTACTAAAAAAGATTCGTCTCCCTTCAGAATTCATCTGTGTAATCTCTTTGTCTTTATAAAAAAATTCAATAGAAATAGCATGTGTTTCGTCTGAGCGGTCTTTAGGCACTGGTAAGCACATAGAGAACACATTATGTCCCCATTCCTGATAGCCACAATCGTCTTGTTCTTTAGCTTTTAGCTTACTCATAATTCTTTTATCGTCTCGGTCAAAAACAAAGATCATAGGTATTGATTGCGGTAATTCAGAATAATGCTCACACATTTTGAGTAAATCATCTGCGCCTCTGTCTTTATCATCTTCAAAAAACGCTATATCAGTCTTAATATTTAATTTATTCATAGCCGCCAGCAAATGCTTCCAATCAGTTTTTCCCTCAGTCAATACAATAACTTTTACCGTATGCGGATCTAACATTGAAACTTGTGCATTTGTTGATTCTAACAGAGAATAAAAAACACCTTCCTTTTTTAATTCGCCCAGTTCTTGAGCTAACACATCTGTGTCAATCTGTCTTTCAGCGTCAAAATACAGGCTAAAGCGCCACTCATTGCGGCAGCAATATATTATGCAATCATCCGGTTTAACGTCTATATCAGGAAATTTGATGTCGGATATGTCGGATATATCGCTTACATACACCTGTTCTCCGGCTTTGATGTTCCTTGTGACTTTGGCTAATGATGTTTCTTCAAAATCGTTGATATAAACATCTGCCTTGTCATTAGAATGGATAAGAATTAGAAATTTTGATATTGAAGTTACCAGCACAGGGCTTTGTTGTAAAAATATTCCCGTAATATGCCTCATCCACACATGAAAGACAGGTTTATCCGATGTCATCAGTTTGCATTTGGTAATGATTTTTACTTTTTTGCCCGGTTCGCTTTTTTCAGCAGCAAATCCGATAAAATGAGTTGTATCGAGTGAATATGTAATCATATTCAAATATAGCTATTTACACGAGAAAATTATACGATTAAAATGAAAAAATCTGAATTAATAATGGGAAAATCTAAACTCCTCTGGTGGAGTGGTAATTTTTATTTATTTGGTAATTATTGTTATGTATTTTTGTACAAATACTGTAGCAAATTAAATCATTCCAATCTATGAATAAAAAAGAATTATTCTGGCTGTCAAACCTTTTCGCTTTCGACCAGTCAAGTCTAGTCTACACATCGGCTAGAGAATTAGAAAAACTTGTTGAGATATTTGATAAGAGTTTGCTTTATATAAAAAGAAGCGCATCAGCCCGGCACATTATACTTGAATCATGGCTTATGCTGGATTACATGATTCGTCTGTTCTTTTGCGGAGGCTTAGGTATTAATAAATTCTCAACCGAAGAGTACAATATTTCTCAAGAAATACTTCCTCAAAGCTTTAGAGATTGTGTAAATGCCTTAGAGAAGTTTATCCATGTCCAAAAAGCGCTTCCGATCGATCCTGAAAAAGACAAAGTCGATTTGTATGGCCAATTTGCATGGTACGTCTTACGGCACCAAAAAGACTTTTACGACAAGCAATTTAAGCCCATAGTTGAAGAGTATTATAGGAAGTATCATCCCCACTTAGCCAATTCTACAAAAACTTTTCCAGAAAAAGCAACTTCCTATCTTGATTTGGCAACAGCTACAAATATAGCTTCAAACTTAAAAGTCCAAGAACCAATTCAGTACCGGGCAGTGAGCGAAGCATGGCTAGAAACAGCTGGTAAGCTTGATGCTACATGGTTTACAAACGTCAGAAAGATTAATGCAGTACGAAATCTAGCAGCCCACGAGATACATTCAGAAAAATTATATGACAAGTTGGGCATCCATGGATCTGATGAGAAAGTCAAATTGCAGAAATTAAAGCGGTTCTGCATAACGCAATTGTCACAGTGTTTGAACATAACTATAGCCAAAAGGAAAAAAAGAAAAACTAAATAAAAATATTATTTTATATAGCATACAACATTTGTATATATCACCTATATTAGGTAAGTAATTTACAGTCCTGTCCGAAAAACCTTTTCCATATAAAAACGAAATAAATTTTAGTTTTTTAAAACAATAAGCTATCCTGAAGGGTAGTTTTTTATTTTAATTAAATATAGTAAAAAAGTTTTATTTAAATGTCTTAGAGCCAAGCACAATTTTTATAAAATCATGCGACGTTTTCAAGGCTATTTCGTAACTGTTAAAAATATCGTAAAAACTTTCCTGGGTGAATTTTAGTTGACGTAATAATCCTATACCAAGCGGTATCATATTCGCAATTTGCTCAATATTAAATATCTTTGCTTTTTCAAGAAGCGGCTTGTGGAAAGTTTCTATCGCGTAAAATATTTCATCTATTTTTCCGCTGTCAACAAGTTTTCTATGTTCCTGTTGCATATATGTAATGAATTTAATCTCATTTTCATTAGCAATCTTGTTGATCTTTTTCTTTATTAATTCATTCATCAGTGTCAAGAACATCTGGTTGTGGGCATTAAACTGGTCCTTAAGGTCATTGGTGCGGCGAATGTATTTATTCATGTCTTCTTCAAGATGGGTCTCGCACCGCTCAATGACCGAAACGACATAGTTAAACTTGTTGTATATCTCTGATTTTTGCTCTATCGTCCCTTTGGCTCTGGTAATAAAAATCTTATACTCGTCTTTTGTTGAAAGTGATTTCATGTTTTTTGTGTTTACATGAGTAACCAGGGTAACGGGTTGAAAATCCAATGAGGATGCCTTAAATTGCTTTTTAAACTCATTGATACAATTAGCCTGTTGTAGCATTGCTGTTTCGAGAATCTGAAGCGAAAATTTCAGCTGTTGTTTGGTTTCTTTGAGTACAGAAGCCGTTTTTATCTTAGTGTAAATATGGTTTAAAAGTATGCCTAATACTAATATTATAAGCGGCAATGATTGAAAGAAAATATCCATCATTTCTTTATGTGGAGGATTTAAATTGTAGACAAAGGTTGTGTCAGTGATCATGGACGAACATACATAATATCTTCTGTTCTTGCAGGGCAAAAAGAATTGTGTAATGAATTTAGTATCTCTGGTGGTACGACTGTACCTAAAAATATCAAGAAGGTTTCTCGGGCTATGCCCGAGAAACCTTTAGTTTTTAAAAAAACTAAAAATAAATGTTAATTTGGGAAGGGGGATAGTTGTGATAATGTGGGAACCGTAAAACGGTTTTAAGTCTTTTATTCATATTCTGTTATATCAAAAAACCCGTATAAATATTCTTCCTATTTCAGCTAAAGTTATACGGTACCCGTATAAACAATATATGGATACTTTATGAACATAGATTATAAAAAAATCGTCACAGTCGATGAATTAGCCCATCTCGTGCCGACCAAGGCAGGGGCAACCTTCAGTCAGTTATGGCAGGTGTTTTACTATACCCGTCTTTTTAAATACGTGCATATTAGGCAGTATCAGCTTATAAAAAAAAGCTTCACCAAAATTTGCACGTATAAAAAACTGAGTGAACTTTGCGAACTTGGCTATTTAAAAAGCCCAAGACATGAAGTATACGCGGCAACCAACAAAGTCCTGCCGATTTTAAATGAAGCCGGATATGTTACCGAGATATTGCCGCCGGAAACGGTTGGCAAAGGGGATCTAAACGAACTGCATAACACCGATGTGTTTGTACGTTGCCTCAAGTTACCGCACTTTTACACGTTACTGTTTCCACGGTTTGGTTATCCGGTCTACCTTATACCGGATGCCTTGCTTGTGCAAAAAGATGAAAATCTTTCTAGATACAAGCTGACTTTTTTGGAAATCGAAGAGCCAAAGCCCCAGTGGAATAGCGGCTGGCTTGAACATAAAAAGGACAACTACGTCCGACTTTCCCATGACGCGGCTTTGTATGCGTACTGGAAAAACATTTGCCGCCTCATAAGATTGCCAATGCCTGATATTTCCGCCTTAAAATTTTCCGTGCACTTTATCGGAGACATATCCAAAGATTTCGGAAAGGGCTTTAGCTGTGGTGTTATTTGAACGTCTAAAAGATTCCATGCGCCATGATTTTGAAAGCCCGGGGGAGGCGATTGTTTTTTTTCTCATCGGAGCCGCTTCCCAATATGGCCTGTATTGGGCAATCACGTATTGTTTGAATGCCCATACAATAGTGAGCGAAGCGTATTCGCTTGGCGGAAAAGTAATAGCAACTATTTTATCATTCGTCGCGCTTTTTGTCGGATTTGCCGGCTTGTGGATATTTCCTTTCTTTTGGTGGCGGGTCATAAGGCATTCATACATGTTCGTTGTGTCGGTGCCAACGCTAATCGCCAACGAATTCGATATCATAAAAAGGATTTGGCACAGCCGCGGTTTTGCCAAATATCGGCTGTTTGGCGGCTTTGCCTTTTATTTCAAATTGCGGCAACGAGTCTTTGCCTATGCCCTGGCTTTTGTATCTATCGGCATCGTCGCCTGGTATTTCGTCTTTATGCAGCATAGCTACGAAAAGACGTATTGGAAGATAAATTTTTATTATAACGAACCCTTGCCGGCATTCACGTTTAAGCCGCACATTCCCTATACCGTCAAATCCAAAACCGATTTTTATGGCGTCATCGTCAACAGCAATAGGTATGTCACGGGCTCAAGCGGCATCTTTGCCGGCGATGAAATTCATGTCATCCCTCTTTCCTTGCCGTCGTGCTGGAACGTTACGTTCACCGATACGACAACGATCGAGTTCATGTTTTATGAAGACTATATCAGTTCAGTTTTTTCCATGACGCTTGAAGTCTGGGAAAATAAAGCCGAAGGGCATCACGTACGTCCCGAGTCATTCTCGTACAGGCAGCCCCGCAACCTGCCGGCAACGACGAATGAAGAGGACAAAAATGGAGGTAAGAAACAAAAAAACAAGAATAAGAAATAAAATTAAATTTATTAAAATGGTTTGGGTTATCATCGTCCTGTTGGCGATCGTAATTATTTCAAGCATCATAGATTTTTCCTGTAATGCCTGGACCGTTACGAGCCAGTTTTTTACCGATTCCTGGGCAGGCATCGCGGCCGCAATCTTAGGCATCGCGTCGCTTCTTATGTTTTACGGCTCAGGCAAATCGTACAAGGAGCTAAAAATCAATGAGACGTTTTTACCAAATCCCAAACGAAATAAACAAAAAGAAAAGGAGTATTCAATGAGCGAGGACCTAAAAGCCAGGGAATTTGACCTGTCAAAAATGACGATGGAGACGTTAGTTCAAAAAATGGCTTACGAGATGACAAAACCCGGCCCGGTGTTTTTCAAAGGCTGGGGCAATAGGCGATTAGAACTTGACGTCGAGCGGGTTAGGATATTGGGATTTTATGTCGAGGAAATACGGAATACCGGCTCGCAGTTAATGGAACTGCAAGCCGATGCCGCTCTCAGCTTTGAAAAGATCGAGTGTCTGACAAAGATCAAAAGAAACGAGCTTGCAGAAAAGCTCAGGCGTTCTGAATTACTTTTGGACTTTATCGAAGAAGAACACAAGCACACGGTCAGAAAAATGGCGTTAGAAAACGCCGAAAAAGAGGCGCAGGTCAGGTTGATCAATGCCCAAGCCGAAGAAATTGAAACTAAAAACCTCATCCGCAAATTACTAGCCCAAGGCAGGTACAAATTTATGATTGCTACAAGCAGGAAAGAAAGAAAAATCGCCACTATCTTGTCCAAAGGGGCTGAGTCATACGCCGATTTGCCGCCCGTTTTGAAGTCGTACGTTTTGACCCAATTGGGAAATGAAAACAGCGTGACTCCGGGCACCGATATGGATTTGCACGAACAATTAAAAGAGTTTATCGTTCGTAAGCATAAAGCCGAGACCCAAAAGATTGAATACGACGCCGACGAGCACAAAGAGCAGTCAGAAACTCAAAAAGCAAAGCTCAGACGCGAACGAGAAAAGTACAAGAAAAATGGCGAATGGAAAAAACTCATATAACCTAAGTCTTGGCTTCTTGCAGGATTTTAGCCTCGAATCGCCCGATATATTCGAATTAAAAGACCGCTATGAGCATGCCTATATAGTCGGCAAGACCGGCATGGGCAAGTCCGCCTTGATGGAACACATGGCTTTGCACGACCTAAACCGTGGCATATCCGTAATCTATATCGATCCTAAAGGGGAGAGCGTAAAAAAGCTTTATTATCTGGCAAAAGACAAATCCAAGGTCCACTACGTTTCTATTGAGAGTCCGGTCGTTATCAATCCCCTGCACAAGGAAGGCTATAAGCTTGATAATCTGATTCAAGAGTTTATCCAGATTCTTGACGTATTGATCACTCTGACATCGTCAAATCCGGAAAGCACGGTTTTGATGAGAGAAATCATCGGCATGGCCATGAAATCAATCACCCGGGAGAGAAACAAAAACTTGGAGTATCTGACCAATTTCTTATTGTACGCCGCTGTCAGAAAAGAGTTAAAAAACGAACTGCCCGCCGGCAGCAGCGAGCGTATCTATTGGGAGGAATTCGACGGCCCGGGGAGCAAGAACCGGATTAAGATCGATTGTGCCCAGCGGGTCGCATCCCGCCTGCTTGAGATCTCAAATGGCGAGATGAGGGATTTTGTCATCGGCAAAAACGAGCTTGATATCTCAGGTATTGTTGAAAAAGGGGAGTCAGTATTGGTTGACACCTCACGTATGAACAGAAACTCCCGGATTTATCTGTCTAACTTAATCGTCTATGCTGTCTTGTCATACTGCGAGTTTGCCCAAAGAAAGCAAAAGCCCCTATTAGTCTACGTCGATGAATTTCAAATCGTCGTGTCGGATTTATTTTCAGATTTGCTTGCCCGCAGCCGTGCCTCACGTGTCGGCTTTACCTTAGCCCACCAAAACTTTCAGCAAATCCCGCGGGATATACTCGGGGCCGTGTTCGGCAATGTTGGCACGTCGATTTGCTTTCGCTGCGGCGATGAGGAAGCCCGCCGCTTTGCTCCCATATTCGAAGTCAAAGCGCCTGAACTGTTCAATCTGCCCAAATATAATGCCTGGATACGAATCGGCACCCATAACTCATTAATCGAAACCTATCCGCCAAAAATCGACGAGGTCCCGGATATCGACATTCCGAAAGCCCAAGAAATTGAGAAGCAAGATACGAAACTTGATTTTCTTGGTGACGAGTGGGTTAATTATTGATATACTAAGATAGTAGGCCGCGGCAATACGCAGGGCATATGTCCGATTGCCAATGACAGCTGTTATTCATATCTGATCGTCCCTATAAGGGTAACGGTAATCCGTAACTAGAGAGGATATGAAGACGACTCCGGCAGTCATTGGAGTGAGACAGGAGTTGAGTCGTAAACAAACTTCTGTATCATTCTTGCAGCTTACTTGTAAGAAAAGGTTAGCATCATTAGTTGCTAGCCTTTTGCGTTAATTTTTTTTCGAATCCATAGAGCTTATATACACTCTATAATTATCATAATCCCGAAATACTTGTAAGATTTCTTCATCACTTGTGGCATCGCGTATTCGTTCCAAGTATTCTTTAGGCATTTCGTATAAGTTAGCTTTTGAAATCTCTTTACCAAAAGAATTTTTATCTAATTCCTCTTCAATCCTTCTTAATTCTTGCTCTGCTTTTTCTAAAGTATCAAATTTGACATTTATGCTTTTACCTATACCCTTTTCAATTTTTATTGAAACCTTATTATCGCTGTCATGTTCGATTCCTACAAAATTAATCTTGCTCTTTTTAAAAATGTTATTGCCAATAGTAATAAAGTCTGATAAATATTTTGAAGCTTTCTTTAAATCCATTTTTTTAAAATAATTATTACAAGTATAATATATTTTAAAATAATAGTTCAATCGATTTCCCAAGCTCTAAAATATATGGTATGATATAGTTAATACTTAACTATTTAGAAGGAGTTGTACCTTGTCAAAAGAATTTTTAAACTTTTCTGAAATCTCAAAAGCAGTCTTGTTTCAGGATCTTTTAGACGCCCTGAATGTTCCCTATAAGCAAAAAGGAAGAGAACTGCATGGCGACGGCTTTATTGTCAACATCGATAAGAACCTGTTCTTCATGCCGAAAAACGAGGCGGTCAAAGGCTCGCCCATAAATTTCTTAGCATACTATAAAAGCATCGAGCTCAGGCAAGCCGCTCTTGAATTAAAAAAGCAGTTTCTGACAAAGTCCAAAGAGCCCAAGCGTGATTTGCCAACGCTCAAGCTTGAATGGGACAAGTACATCGGCGAACGGGGTATTTCTGCAGAAGTCGCCCGCGCTTATGACATCGGCTATGTCAAGCAGCGAAGCATCGTCGCCGGACGAATTGCTTTTAAGATGCATGACCACTCAGGCACTCACATCGGCTATATCGGTTATAAGAAAGAAGATGAAAGCTGGTTTTTTCCTAAGGGTTTTGTCCGCCCCCTGTGGAACGTTCACCGGCTGACCGATAAAAAAGCGGTCATCGTAACGACAGACCCGTTTGATGCACTGCGGATTATTTCATTAGATCTGCCACAGGTCGCTTCGCTACTTGCTCAGTCCATGACGGCCGAGCAGGAAGACGAGCTTAAGAAATTCAAGTATATTTTGTTATTTCATGAGAAGCCTGAAAATATCGTCAATCGCTTGTATAAAACAAGCTTTATAAAAGCTCCACCACTTATAAAACCGCTAAAGGATTTAACAGACGAAGACCTTATAAAGTTGATCAAACCTACTTAATGTTAAAGAGTCCTAAAATTAGGGCTCTTTATTTTCTATTCTTAATACTGATTCTTTTTCTTGAGTATCTAAATACCCGGGAGAGAACAGTAGGAAAAGAGCAGGTCGTCCGAAAGTATAAGAATTCAAGCATTGCTGTCTTAAGAGGGAAGTTAGTTTCGTTTTATAAATAGCTTGTTTAACGCGAATAGGAGTTGGTTTATCCCCAAAAGCTTTGTTAGACTATTCTACAATGCATTCCAGCTTCTAAATAAAACATCAGTTATTGTGACCATTAATCCTTTTGATGTCCTGCGTAACGTCTTGCTAGGATTTTCCCAATTAGCGTCACTGTTAGCATTATCCCTTAAGAGTTTATAATTCTTTAGAATAAAGCAGTTTGATCATATTTATTTGACTTTGGTTGCATGCTACAAATGTTAGCTACTATTTTAAGTGATGTATTATCAGGGAACTTTTCTTTTAGAATATTTAGAAAGACTACTCCTGTAGCATAAGCATCGTAAAACGCACTATGCCTATTTCTTTTAATTGGTAAATCTTTCAATTCGTTTTGTATATGAAATCTTTTTATTAAGTCATCTAGACCGTGTTTTGATGTGTCACCCCAAAAATGTTTTGATAATTTTTTTGTATCTAATATCAATGGCGGTTCATAATTAGGCATTTTTATTTTTAATAAACGATAATCAATATTAACATTATGTCCAACTAGAATTTTATTATTGATAAAATTAAATAGATCGATCTTAATTTCATCGAAGATTGGTTCGTGTTCCAAGTCTTTATTCTTTAATCCATGGATTCTTGATATCATTGGCGGTACATCAATTTGAGGGTTAATGAGTTTGTAATAAAAGTTTTTAGTTAGTTTCTTCTCGTTTATTTCAATTGCTGCAATCTCAACTATTCCCTCATTCTCCTTATGTTGTGCTCCAGTACCTTCAAGGTCAAGCACTATAAATTTTGATTTCCACCATGGCAAATGAAAATTGTCTTTTTTAATCATCATCATTTATCACTTCGTTGTTAAATTTGATCTTTAATTTCTCATACTCGCTTTTTTGTTCTTCATTTTGTAATTGACCAAAAGGAGATCTACCATGTTGATTTCTAAAATGTGGCTTTTCAATATCCCATATTTGGTAACCTAATATATGTTGCAAATGATAACGTCTCTCTTCTCCTAAATTCTCTGTCCATATGTGTCCACCCTCAATTAGAAACTTAGAATTATAGTTATATCTATCCAGTAGTTTCTGAAATTCATTTTTTGTGGGCATTTTATAGTGTTTCCAACAAATTTTTTGTTGTTCAAGGGGGCATATGTTACAAATCTCATTTACACCCCAATGGCCATTATAGTCAGGTAATTTTTGAGCAAATACAACACCACAAGAAGTTTTTCTAAATAATGGCACTTTCAATTTGGACTCATTATACGCTGCTAAGATTTTGTTTTCAAGCTCCTTTGGTAGAAATTTTCTTCTAGCGAATTCATCATTATATTGTATTTCCAAACCGATTTTTTGTAAATAGGCATAATTTTCAGGTCTATGATAATAGCCAGTATAGACGATTGAATCTGCATATTGAGCAACATTAAATACTCTAGCGAAGCTTGCGTTATCATCATTCCAACCCGCAACTATTGGGCGCCAATAGAGAATTAGTTTAGTTTTCTTTTTATAGGTTGCAATATTTACAATTGATTTTTCTGTAATTCTACTCTTGGCAATAGGCTCAATTCGTTGATCAATTATTCCAGAATATGTAACAAGAAGCGATAAGTTCAAATTTTTCAATTTTTCTAATTGCTCCATATCCGTTTTTGTTACTTTCGCTCGAGTAATAACTAGTACTGTATTTTTTAACCCCAATTCGTCAAGCATACGCAATATCTCATGTGTGTGTATTTTTACATTTCTTAAAAATGGATCTGTTGCTCTGTTGAAAATTTGAATTGGAGTGATATTAGATATAAAGAATTTGTGATTTACTAGTTGATTTACTGCTTCCTCGTCAGTGCAAAGCATATGTGGCTCTTTCATTTCAAAATTGTCGAAAAAATGTCTTACACAATATGCACAATTTAGGGAACAACCAACAATATGATTTAAACTTAACCCCGATTTCCTATACGATACTATATTTAACAATAAAGGATTAAGAGAGTTTCTTTGTGTTTGGTTTATAAAATTCAAATTTTTACCTGTATTTTCTTAGTTACTTTTCAACAGAGTTTCTACAAAATAGGTTCCTTTAATCATTTTGATATAATCCCACGATAAAAATAAAATCCGGTAGCCATTGCTGACAAACCCGTTTTTTGTTTTATTTGCAAGGCACTTCTTTCAAGGCGTTACTTTACGACATAAAGCGTTGTTATTTCAATAATTAATCAGTAATTTACTCTATCCGCATCATACTGAACTGCTTTTTCTTTCCGGCATTTATTGATAGAAAGCTTTTATTACTAAATCTTTAAAAAAGAAAGGGTACACCAATGAAGCTAACACGAATCACAGCACTAAGCACGTTTATCATTTCGCTTATCTTTTTATATTGCTGTACAGATACGGCTGTTAATGGAAACAAAGAATCATTAACAATGGGCAGCCAGACAGACGGCTGTTCAAACTGCTATTTAGATGTCACAGCTTATAAATACACAGTCCAGGATTCGGTCTTGTTTGACAGCGCTACGGTGAAGGTCTATTTTGACACAAGCAGCACGCCTATATTTCAGGGTATAACGGGTGATAGGGGGCTTATATCGTTTTACTGGCAGGGCTTAGGGCTGCCCACTGGAATCTACAGAGCCGAAGCCTATGATGCCTATTACTACGGCTCAAGGCAATTTTACTGGAACGGCAGCAGCTACCAGGCTGTCACTGTAACAGCCTACAGCAGATAATGTAATCCTAACCATTAAGACATTTTGTATACAATAAATTTGTATATGATTAAAGAGGCTGCCTTATGTTAAGCAGCCTCTTTTAGTTTATCTGTTTCTTTTATCGGGTTTTTGGGGTGAAAAAAAAGTTTACTTAACCAATACCATTTTTTTTGCTTCAACAAAATCTCCCGCTTCAAGCCGGTAAAAATAAACGCCGCTTGCCAGGTTTGAACCATCAAATTTTACTTTATAGCTCCCCGCCTTTTTTAGTTCATTAACCAACGTTTTCACTTCCTGACCCAGTATGTTATAGATTACGAGTTTTACCATTACATTCTTATTTATTTCATATTTTATGTCTGTCGAAGGATTAAAAGGATTGGGATAATTATTGTACAGCTTGTTCGTTAACGGTATTTGATTTCCCGAAACATGTAAATAGTCTTTGGTGCGATTAACTGCGTATCTTCCATTTGTCTCAAAAATATAATCCCTGACATAGTTTAGCGGCGGATCTGATAAGCTTGCAGTCGAAAATTTTAATTTGATTATTGCAGTTGAATCTAACTCTGAATACCAACTATCCATATCCGATAAATTATCATATACGTTTCCGTCGGTCGTATGGATTGCCTCTATGAGTGGAATCTCTGTGGTACTATAGTTTACATCAATTGGCACTATAGCAAGATATTTGAGCTTTGCATTATTTGTCCAGTTCAGTTTCAAATCATTAACATAACTCCCAATCCCAGCTGAGAACGAAAACAGAGGCAGTATAACTTCAGACATCTTTTCCCGCCGGGCAAATTTACCGGTAAATGTTTGCGGAATCAGATCATACGAAGATGCTGTAATATCAGCTGCCCAATTTTTTTGACCTGTTGGAACCAGAGTATCTAAGTTACCAATGTACGCTATCAGGGCAATTCGTGTCGCTGTACGGTTAGCCGAATTATTGTTTATTCCTTGAAATTTTTGCAAATCAGAAATTGCGTTGCTCTGTTTTTCTTCATTTCTCAAATCCTGTTTGGCGTTTTTATCATTACTTTTACTTATATCAATATTTCGAATAATGCTTGACGTTTCATTTTGCCTTTTATTGCTTTTCAGCAAACCGGGGAAAGGATAATGAGCATAAGTGCTGTCTTCAGCAAAAGCATTTACACCATTGGAAGATGTATATTGTATCAAATGTGTGATATCAGAAAAACCCGAAATATTGGAAAGCACCGCACTATCAGTTGAGATTACATCAGACGGATTATAGACAACAACTGCATTATCTTCCGTTACGCCGGCTATTGTGCCTTCCGGATGGTCAATTACGTACATTCTGAATTGGTCAAAATAGCATTGGTCTCCTTCATTTTCCACGACAGCTACGGATACTTCGTTATTAAAAGTTGAAGGGTTCACCTGCAGCTTATACAGGTCTCTTATATCCTGATTCTGGTATTCATCAAATTCTGAACGATGAAGGATATTGTTATCAACTTGATACGAACCATTACTATTGTTTACATATAAATAAGGGCAGCCACCGGCTAGCGGATTGCAATTCTTGGTAATGTGTACATTGTATTCTCTATAAGTGCTATCTCCGGTAGCGTTAGGTGCATAATCCGGATATAATCTAGCAATAATTTTAATTTCATTTCCTAAGATATAATCTTCTAAAGGTAATTTGAGCTTAATTTCTAATGGGTCATCAACAGTCATTGAAAAACCACCTTTAAGTCTGAATATAACCGGTGAAAATGTTCCGGGTGCTTGATTGAATCCATCTATACGCTCAATTTCAACCGGCTCCCAAGGATTTATTTGATTAACTTTTCTGTACGCCCATATTTTAGCAAAACAATCATTTGTAAACATGCCCTTCCAATATAAACAATCTGTACTATCATCGCAATAATTTGTAACATAATCTGAATGGATATCCGCAAAAGGATAATATTTCCTTAAACCATAATTATCATCCCATTCTTCAATAGTAAATAAGTCATAAAACCCTAAACCGGTAACAGAATTTAACAAGTTATGAAAATACCAATCGGAACCTCTTGGTCTTCCGGTTGAAGCAAGATATCCAAAATTAGCACAGCTGTTTATACAAAATGCATGAACCATATTGTAGTAAGGACTTGAAGGATTAAATCCACCGGTTGTGATCCACATGTATGGATATGATTCAGTCCAGTAATTAATATTTTGAAAATTAACAGAAGTAAGCGGATAGTCAGAATTAAAATGTTCGTTCCAGCCAATTACAATTGAATCATTGTACATATTTAAGGGTGTACCATTACTATCTAACAAAAAAGTGCATATTTCATTGTCGTAAGCATGTTGACTCGTACCGGGTACAGAGTAAACAAAAGCAAAACAGTTCATAGGTTTATAGATTGCAATACGTATTTTCGCACCGGGCTCAAATGGAAATGTATATTGAGTTTGTTGATTTGGTGGATACCTAAATCCCTTAATTTTTGTATTAATGGTGCCATCAGCATTTAGGCAGATAATAGATCTCGTACCAACATCCTCGCTTACCCAAATTTTATCATTATTTTCTGAAGAAGCTTCAAAATATTCTACGTCAAAAGGTGTATAAATATTTTCACTAACAACTTGAAATGAATTAGCATCAAAATAACCTGTTTGGTTACTGGTATTATTTATTAAGAAGTTGGATTTTATAATTCTACTGTTATTTTGATCAGCAACATATATTGGATACACAGTGAAGTTATCTACTGTATATGACCTGCCATACGTTATTGAAGTTGGAAAAGCTACGTTGTTATTTCCGCCTCCTAAAGTACAATAATATTTACTTACATATTCACCACTATAAGGATCAACATTTTGATCACCATAGATTATAGTACTTTTTAATGGATCGACTGATACTACTTTCGGTTTATATTGATTATGTGCATAATCATAATATGGCAATATTTTAGAATCTAATAATAATTCATATAACGGGCTTGCAATTTCATCTTGGTCAACTAGATGAGCTAAAGCAACGCTTTTATTAAAAACTTTGAAATCTCTATAATCTTGTACTTGAATAATTATTTGATCCTTCAAAATATTTCTTTCTATCATTGTTTCTACTCTATTTGGTAGATGTATTCCAATGCTTGATGAAAGTTTATTATTATCGATGTGTTTTTCTAATTCTTTCTTATTGTAATTCAATATAAACGAATTACCATATTGCTCCTTATATAGATGAATAGATTTAACAATATCTCCTTTATCATTTATAATATTTAGAAAATACCCTTTTTTTTCTATTCTATCAAATTTAAATAATCCTTTTTGAAGTTCTTCAAAATATTTAAATGAACTTCCATAATCATTAATAATTTTTTTTACTAACATTTGAAACTGTATCTCGTCAGAGTATTGAACAGACCCTTTAAGATTTGGAGTTAATGCATTACGGGGATAAAATTGAGCCATAATAGACGAGCTTAATATGATAATTAATATTAAAATTGTCTTCATTTTTTAAGTAATTTAGTTAAACGTAATTTTTTTATTATTTTCTATTATTATTATACTCTTTTACCAATCTTTCCTTAATTGAATGGTTATCAACAAAATTATCAATAAGCTTACTATTTGTATTATTTTTCAAATTATTTATAATACTTATAGCACTGGGGTTATAATTTAGAACTTTATTGAAATAT